>NZ_JBHJTJ010000023.1:0-77363 GCF_042267765.1 Gottfriedia sp. NPDC056225
GACAAGTTGCGTACTATAGACACTTTTCTTTAAGTAGTTAACGGGAATTTCTTGATTATTTAATTCACGCTCCATATCGTTTCCTCACAGCCCCAATTTATTTCTTAACTCCTGTTCCCATGAAAGTATCCCTGTATTTTCAATTTGCTCACGATCATTTAAACAATAATCTTTAAATGATAAACCACAAATATTACAGCAGTTAGTTGGTTTATTATTTAAAATTTCATCAAAAAAAGAAAGATATTTTTCTCGATAACATGTTGTGGAAGAAAGAAAATCAATCATCGTTTTCAGCTTAAAATATTTTACTTTTTTCCTTTCGTTAATTAATTCTTTAATTGATTCATAAAGCTCAGAATTAAATTGATCTTTATACAAGTTTTCGTCTACAATTACTTTATTTTTGACCATTTCAGCATAGAACACTGTCCACTGAATTTCACTAAATTGAAAAACTGTTTTCCAATTTAATAATAAATTCTCATTCAATTTTATCGGATTATCTTCTAATTTTCTTAAATACGATATAAATGACTCAACTTGATTTATTGAAAGTATTTCGTCATCAATTAGTCTTAATGGTAATTCGTGGTCTTCTTCGGCTACAAGTAAAATTGCTATACTAGGCTCACCAGCACGACCAGCACGACCTATTTCTTGAAGATAATTTTCAATATTCGTCGGATATTGATAATGAATCACAAATCTTACATCCGGTTTATTTATTCCCATTCCAAAAGCACTTGTACATACAATTATATCAATTTGATTTTTAATAAATTGTTGTTGGATTAAGATTCTTTGTTCATGCTCCATCCCACCATGGTAATATGCAACTTTACTATTCAACTTTTCTTTTATGGTATGTGAAATTTTTTCACATGTAGATCTTGTTCCGCAATAAACAATCCCTGGACCTCTTAATTTAGAAAGATAATCCGTTAATTTATCGATTTTTTGAATTTCTGAATCCACTTGATCAACTTGAATTGCAATATTTTCTCTATTAACTGAGTTAATATACTTGCGTACATGTTTTAAATCTAATGTTTCGATTATTTCTTCACGGACATTTTCACTAGCAGTTGCTGTTAATGCTAAAACTGTCGGATTGTTTAATTTCTTCTTTATTTCCCCTAAAGTTTTATATTCCGGTCTAAAATCGTTCCCCCATTGAGAAATACAATGTGCCTCATCAATAACAAATAATGATATTTTATGTGCTGAGAGCTTTTGAATTAAAAATTGATTTTGTAGCATTTCAGGCGAAACAAAAATAAATTTATAGCTACTTATATTATTTAATAAATATTTTTTTTGATCAAAACTTCTAAAACTATTTAACGCAATGACTCGCTTATCTCCAAAGGCCTTTAATTGTTCGACTTGGTCCTCCATTAGTGAAAGTAGTGGCGAAACGATCACAACAATTCCAGGTAAAAGTAGCCCAGTTAATTGATACAACAATGACTTTCCACCACCTGTTGGAAGCATCGCTAATACATCATTTGAGTTTAATAAGTCTTGAACGATTTCTTTTTGATTATTCCTAAAGGCCTGATAACCAAATTTTTCGAATAAAACTTTATTTAGGTCCATGTAAATCACCCATTCTTGCAAGTGTTATGCGAATTTGAAAATAGGATACTTCATTTAATAAAGCTTCTTTAATCATTTTTAATTTCCTTGTATTGAGCTCAATAATTTTATTTTTTATGAGACTATATTGAATTGGCGTAATAAATTGTTCAATTGGAAATAACTCGTCACTTAATACACACTCTACGATATGATCCTCAATTGTACTAAGCTTTAAATTACGAATAGATGCTATTTCTTGAATTGTTTTTCCCTCTGTAAATAGACGCTTTGTCTCAATCGAAGTATTTGTTATATTTGTACTTTTTTCACCTTGAACAAATTTACTTAGAAAAGGATAATCAAGTTTATTTTCAATTAAAATAGTGAGAATTTGGTGCAATATGTTGATTGATTTAATATAAATCGTCTCGACACTTTCATTATTTTCAGATGCTGTTTGTTCTAGTGTCATTCCATAAGCATTAGCTCCCGATAAACGCTTAACAAATAGTAAAGCATCATCATCACTTAAATTCATTAAAGCCTTATGTAAGTCTTCATAAAAACAATTAACTAATTCCGTTTTTTTACCACCAAAATTTAGAATCACATTTTTTACCCATTCTTGGATATCATAATCTTGATTAACAGCTCTAAAATACTTTTGATTCATATTTAAGTTAGAAATTGTTTGAAAGAACAATGAAAATCTTTTCCAAAAAATTTTTTGAATACTAGAAAACCTTAGTCCATTTATAAATGTGAATTCTTTGAACTGTAAATTTTGATTTTCTATATAAGCTAGCCCATTTTTATTTAATAAATATGTATTTTTATGTTCAGATATTTTTATATACCCTATATTTTCTAAACCATTTATTATGTTTTGCATAGTCTGTTGAGTAAGGAATGGAAATAGGCCGAAAAATGATGTTACATTGTAAAAATGAGAATCTTGAATAATTTGAGCACTTTGTTTGCCTTTTAATAAATATAAAATACCTTGAACAGTTCGCTCGCCATTATATCGATGAATTAAAAAAAGTATGATTTCTTCCAATATTGATCGTTTAAACATTGTAAACCTCACGAATATAATTATTAACAATAATATATTTGAATATTTTTTCAAATAATAAATAGTAGTACAAAAATATTTGTGCATTTTTTTTAAATAGTTATTATTTCTTCTAGCTTATCATATGTATCAACAACCGAACCATTTTTTATGTATAAAAATCATTATTTATTTTATTTGAGATTTCATCATTTCTCGTTTTTTTCAAAACCTTGTACAATTATATTGAAAAGTTTTGGAAACCGTTTTAAAATGTTTACAGGTACATTACAAAAAAAAGTATCTGTAACAAAAACAGGGAATAATTTGGGAGGTCAATACAATGGCAAAATATACAATCGTTGATAAAGACACTTGTATCGCATGTGGCGCATGTGGCGCTGCTGCACCTGATATCTATGACTATGATGATGAAGGGATCGCATACGTTACTCTAGATGATAACCAAGGAATCGTTGAAATTCCAGACGTTTTAGTTGATGACATGATGGATGCATTCGAAGGTTGCCCAACAGATTCAATCAAAGTTGCTGACGAATCTTTCGATGGCGACGCTTTAAAATTCGAATAGTAAAAACTGCGACGAATTAATTTCGTCGCTTTTTTTATTTAACAATTTAATGATAAAGCATAAATCCGAAGACTTAGGACGGTATGCTTTAATAGATATTAGCTCACATAAGGTTCAAAAAACAAAAAGTGTCTACTAAATTTAGTAGACACTTTAATTTATTTATACGTTATGAACGTTCATTCTTTGAGTTAACCAAACCTTTAATTTAGGGTATAATACTAAGATTATCACCATAATTAAAATTCCTTTTAACAAGTTAAATGGCATAATTGAAACAACAATGACTTTATTTGGTAGTGGATAATGCATGAAATGTGCATATGCAGGTAATAACACAAAATAATTTAAAATACTTAAAACTATAGTCATTGCGATCGTACCTACAATTAATCCTATCGTTAATCCTTTTATAGTGCGATATTTACGAAAGAAATACGAAGCAGGTAAAATATATACTAAACCTGCGATAAAGTTAGCTAATTCACCAAGTCCAACTGTCGTAGTACCTTTAATCGCAATATGAAGAATGTTTTTTATTAACACTACACCAATGCCAGCAAATGGACCAAAAACGATTGCACCAATTAAAGCTGGTACCTCACTAAAATCAAGTTTTAGCCAATCTGGAAAAATTGGAATTGGGAATTCGATCAACATTAGTAGATATGAAATACTACTAAGCATTGCTACGATCACCATTATATTTACTTTGTTACGTTGTTGCATTTACCTCTCTCCTTTTTCCCGATCTTATCAAGAAAAATGAAAGGTTCGCTTAAGCAGCATACTATTTGCAAATAGCATTATAAGTTCAAATCAAAATAAGAAAACTATTTTAAATTATGCAAATAAAATAAAATCCCCTATTTATAGAAATAGGGGAGAATTTTCAGCACGCCAAATAAGCGTTCAAAAAGATAAATTTTTTGAACTTGCGAACCTCCATCTTCTCCCATCCAGACTATACTGTCGGCTCTAGAATCGCACTAGATCCTGCCCAAAAATCAGGCTCGCGGGCTTATAAGCAATGCTTAATTACCGCCGGTGGGGAATCTCACCCCGCCCCGAAGATAGATCGTATATTAATTTACATTTTTAATGTTACTAAATTAAATACAGTTTGTAAATAAAAAAAACTACCTATTCAATTAGAGCATTTCTTAGGTTTTCTTGGCAAAAATTTACTAATATATAATCGTTTTGATCATGTGCATATACCAAAAGTACAATTGTTGTAAAAATTGCTTTAAACTGCGCAAGTTTCTTTGAAGCTTCTGACACTTTACCATAAATTTCATAAAAAGACTCTCTCTGATCAAACGGAATTAGACTATATACAATTGATAAATCTAACTCACATTTTCCGATATGAGCGTCACCCCAATCAATTATTCCTTTAAGTTGGTTTTGTTCATTTACGATAATATTTTTAAAATGTAAGTCCCCGTGAACAAGCACTAATGATGTCTCACTATGAATTTCAACTAAGTTTTCAATATAATGGTTAATTTTCTGTTCATCTACAATTAATTTGTTCCGTATTGCTTGTTGAACATATTTTTCTAGTTGAGGCTTTCGAAAGTTAATATCTAATCTCCTCAGCTCATCGTAAGGTAGTTCAATTTTCACTAATTCATTTAAATTAATTGAGTGTAACTGTTTTAAGAAGATTGCGAGTGGTTCGATCATTGCTATTCTTTCTTTTCTATTCAATCGAGTTGGAGGCTTTCCCAAAATATAGTTATAACCTAAATATGGCCAAGGAAATAGTTTTGAAGGCTTACCATCAAGTACTGGCACGGTTGTATTCATTTCAAATCGATTATGTATTACCGGGAGTAGATTTTTTTCTACGTTTAAGATCGTTACTGCAATTTTTCTGCGTGGAAATCTAAGTAAGATTTCATTGTTTAAGCTAAAAACAGTATTATCAAATCCTTCTCCTATTTTTTTAATTTCTTTTATAGTAATTCTAGGGAATTGCTCTTTTACTATTTCTTTCACTAACCCTTCATTCATTACAATTGCTGGATCCCATATGTTAGACATTTCTTTCTCCTTAACATCAAAAATAGAACTTCACATTATAAATGTACTTTACCAGATTTAATAGCAAATTACATTTATATTTGAAGTTCTAAAAACAATCAATAACTTATTAAACTTTAAGGATTTGAAACCATTTTTAATTCGTGAAAGTTTTTATCTAAAACTACTTCCTTTAATTTCTCTCGATTTCCTCCAATAAACAATAGACCAATCGTTAATACAAACACAACTATCAAAAAACATCTTCTAAGAAAATCAAACATTGTATCATTTTCCTCCTACCCATGAAATTTGGTTTTCTGACCAGCCCTGTGCATTAGTAGACGATTACTAAGAAAGTTTTTTTAACTTTATAAAGAAAATTTTGTGTTATGATAGCCTGATCCTCTTTTTTTGACATTTAACATGAACTTTCATTCAGATCCTTTAACTCTTCTATATGTATAAGAAACTCGGATTACTAGACAAATTAAAATGCTAAAAGATACACTGAATCATTCTATGATTGAAATAAACGATTTATACAAAAAAGTAGCGATTGTTTTGAAAAATTCTACTAAACAATCGCTACCTTTTTATTTATTTTTTATCTGTTCGAAATACAATTGCTCCACGTTCGTATTCTACATCCTTAATCGTTAAACGTGTATTTATTAACCTAGCTAGCGCAAAGAAGTAGTCAGATAGTCGATTCAAATACAAAAATACTGGTAAGTGTATGTTTTCTTGTTTCATCAATGTAACGACTGTTCGTTCTGCACGTCTAGTAACTGCTCTTGCTTGATGGATGATCGCAGCAGGTTTTGATCCACCAGGTAAAATAAATCGTTGTAATGGTGGTGTTGCTTCCATATACTCATCGATTAAAGTTTCTAGTTCTTCAACCATTTTCTCAGTCGTTTTAAAAGGTATACTATCCTTAACGACTGCTAAGTCTCCACCGCAATCAAATAATTCATGTTGTATTTTTTGTAGTGCATTGTATAAATCTCTTGTATCTTCATGATCTAAATAAGTCATTGCGTACCCAACGATTGTATTTACTTCATCAATTGTACCGTAAGACTCAACTCTTAAATCATCTTTATCAACTCGTTTACCTACTAAACTCGTTTGACCTTTATCCCCAGTTTTTGTATAAATTTTCATGAAAAACCTCTCCTTTTTTCAATATAAATTTAAGTTAAATTACATTACTCTTATATATAATGACTTTTTTATTTGTTTCAGGGTTATCTAAAATTTGAAAAGAAGTATCATATAAGCCTTTTAATATGTCTTCAGTTAAAACTGAGTTTGTTTTTCCCTCAATATAAATCTTACCGTCTTTTAAACCTAATAGTCGATCACAATAAAGACTTGCTAAATTTAAATCATGGAAGACGGTTACAACCGTTTTATTCTCATTTTTTTGTAATTCCTTTAACATGTCCAAAATTTTAATTGTATGCATCAAGTCTAAATGGTTACTTGGTTCATCTAAAAAAATGTATGGGGTATCTTGTGCAAAGCATTGGGCAAGAAATACTCTTTGCCTTTCACCACCGCTAATTTCATTGATTAAGCTCTTCTCCATCTTCTTAGTACCTGTCATTGACATTGCGCTTCTAACGGCTGTTTCGTCATGATCTGTCCAACTAGGAAAAAAAGAAGAAGAGTGGGCTAGTCGCCCTAATTTCACGGTTTCTTTTACCTCATATGAAAATGTATAGGAATTTTGTTGAGACAACACAGCAATCTTTTTAGCTATTTGTTTATTAGACATACTAGAAACTAATTCTCCATCTAACTTAACATTTCCTTTAGAAGGTTTAAAAAGTCCACATAGAATATTTAAAAATGTAGACTTCCCACTTCCGTTAGGTCCAATAATTCCTAGCCATTCTCCTTGATTGATCGAATAGGTGAGTCCATCCAAATCTGTATGAATTCCATCATATGAATATGAGATATTTTGACTTTTAATCATACTTTTCCTCTATTTCTTTTCAGTGATAGTAATATAAACGCAAACATAGGAGCACCTATTAAGGAAGTAATTACTCCAATTGGTAATTCTCGAGGCGCGAGTACTACTCTCGATAAAATATCGGAACCTATTAAAAATATGGCTCCATTTATCATTGATAATGGCAGTAATTTTTTATGTAGTGGACCGACAAGCTGTCTAGTAAAATGCGGAACAACTAACCCTACAAACCCAATTGTTCCAGATACCGCTACAGCTGCACCAGATAAAATACTTCCTGTTAGCAAAATTAAATAAGTAGATTTTTTCACATCGATACCAATATTCTTTGCATTTGTGCTACCAAATGTCATCGCATCTAGATGTCTATTTTGACTAAATAAAATCAAAAATGAAACAATTAAAAATGGTAGTAAACTTAAAGAATACTGAATACCTCTACTTCCAATATTCCCCATTAACCAGCCAATAACTGCACGTAATTCATTATTCGAAAATGTAATAAATAATGATAACAATGCCGAACAAAATGAACTGATTATGATTCCACCTAATATGATTGTTTCGACATTTAAAGAGCGATCTAATTTTCTTACAAATAATAATAGGATTAATAGTGTACCAAACCCAAATAAAATGCTAACTACCGGTAAAGTAAAGTAAGTAACAATTGGTAAACTTATTTGAAAAAATAAAACAAACACTGCTCCTACAGATGCGCCCGAAGAAACACCTAATGTAAATGGATCGGCTAATGGATTTTTAAGTATACCTTGAAACGCGACTCCAGCTAATGAAAGACACGCTCCTACTAATCCAGCTAACAAAACCCTTGGCACACGGATATTCATAACAATTGTTTGAATATCTGCTGGAACATAATTAGTTTTAAATATAGCATCCGAAAAGCTAGAAATGATAGAAGAAAAGGGAATCGATGTAGAACCAATCGAAACCCCTAAAATAAATAGAAAAATTAATAAAATAATTGGAAAGATAAAGATTAAATATGTATTATTTAAAAAGCTCTGGGTAAACCGCCTTTGCAATTGCTTCGACTCCCTCTGCAAGTCTTGGACCTGGTCTAGATGTTGTATCTGCATTAATATCATATACTCGTTTATTTTTGATTGCGCTTACTGTTTGCCAGTTCTTTCTAGCTATAATCGTTTTTTCTAGGTTTGGAGTAAAATCACCATAAGTCGTTAAAATAACGTCTGGGTTTGCTTTTATTGCTGATTCCTCACTGTACTGTACCCAACCTTTTTGATTTTCAGCTATATTTTTAGCATGAATAATCGAAATCATTTCATCTAGAAAAGTGCCTTTGCCTGCTGTATATATTTCTGGTGGACCTGAAATTTCAAGCCAAACCTTTGGATTTGTACTTGCTTTAGCTGTTTTTTTGCTAATTTCATCTAATTTTGTTTTCATTCCACTTACTACTTTTTTAGATTGCTTAGTTTTACCGGTGATTTCTCCAACTTGTAAAATTGTATCATAGACATCATTAATAGTTGCAGCGTTTTTAACGACAAACACATTGATTCCTGCTTGTTTTAATTGCTCTAAGCCATCAGCAGAAATTCCTAAACTTGATTCATGAGCTAATACTAAATCAGGCTTTAGTGAAATAATTTTTTCAACATTGTAAGTCATGTCAGCATTGTTTCCGCCAACTTTATCAATGTTTTTTACTTCCTTTGGATAATTATCAAAATCTGTTACTCCAACGACCTCTTTCCCTTCTCCAATAGAGTAAAGGATTTCTGTGTTACTTGGAATTAGTGAAACGATTCTTTTAGGCGCTTCTTTTAACGTAACTTCTTTTTTCGTAGCATCTTTAACCGTCATTGGAAAAGTAGCTTGTTCATTTGTACCTACATTCGATTTTTTTTGTGTCGTATCATTAGTACAACCAAATAAACCTAAACACAATATAATCATGATAAAACTAGCTAAAAACTTCTTCATTTGAATCCTCCTAAAATTTTGGAAAGCATAAAAAAACCCCATTCATTATGAACGGGGCTGAAACAACATACATATACAAGAAGTCTTGCAACTGCTGCTTCAAACTCTTACTCCCCGAAGAATTGAACAAGGATGACTTTAGCAGGTCTACTGACTTTGCTTCAACCTACTCCGTCCTTCCCATTCTTTTCGAACAGTGGATAGCCGTTTCGTCCACATTACAGTTGCGGGGACAGTTCTGGATTGTAACCAGATTCCCTTTTAAGCAATATTTGCACTAAACTCATCAATATTTCATTAATTCAATCGTAAGATATATCGAGTAAGAATTCAATTATTTTATTTAGAATTTGTTGTGTAAAATACTATATTTCAATTATTTTCCTCAGGTAAGAATAGTCCAAACATAACTTTATTTAACTTGAAGTTTAGAAACTAAAATCTCAGGAAAAATGTTTTATATGAAACAAGATTACTCTACATCTTTTTCGTTCATTCGTAAATCATGAGGGATTTTCACTTTAAATGTCGTTCCATGTCCAATCTCACTTGAAACCTTGATTGATCCACCATGCGCATTGACAATATTTTTAACAATTGCTAACCCTAAACCAGTACCGCTCCTACCTCTAGTACGAGCTTTATCGGCCTTATAAAAACGTTCAAACACAAATGGTAAATCTTCACTTGAAATCCCTGCACCCGAATCAATGAATCTAAATATTGTCGATGTTTCATTTTGACTTACAGATACAATTATTCTGCCATTTTCATTTGTATGTCTAATAGCATTATCAATTAAATTAGTAAAAACTTGCTCCATACGATCTTCATCGATATATACATCTACATGTGGAACATTATCGATTTCACCAAATAGCTTAATATTTTTTTCTTTTGCTAGCCCTTTGAACTTACGTAAAATTCGATCTACAAATTGAATCAATGGGACATGATCTCGATTCAATTCAGTAAAACCATTTTCCATTCTTGCTAAATCTAACAAATCATTTACTAATCTACCCATTCGAAGTGACTCATCATAAATAATTTGTGACAACTCTTGCATTTCTTCTTTAGATTCTGCTACACCATCTACAATCGCTTCGCTATAGCCCTGTAGTAAAGAAATAGGAGTACGTAACTCATGAGAGACATGAGCTATAAAATCCTTTCTCATCTTCTCCAAACGCCTTTGTTCTGTCACATCTCGGATTACAGCTACAACGCCTCTTATATTTGTCTGATTATAAAGTGGCGACATTAAAACTTGCCAATTACCTTGATCAAAATTTAATTCAATAAATTGCTTTTTCTCACTTACAACAACTAATTCAAATAAATCTAGTAATTCCTTTGTTAAAACGAGTGACGAGGTTTCTTCTTCAAAATAATCATCATTAAGCATTTTTAAAAAGCGTTCTGCCGGTGGATTTGTTGTGATAATTCGTCCTTCATTATCGATTGAAATAACACCATCTACCATACTTGTAATTATATTAGAAACCTTTTCTTTTTCTTGCTTTAATGCATTCATATTAAAATTTAACTGTTTACTCATTTTATTAAATGAGTAAGCTAACTCTCCAATTTCATCACTTGAATGGATTGGCACTTTCACATTAAAATTACCCGAAGTCATACTACCCACAACTTCTTTCATCTTTCTTAACGGTGCTGTAATTTTTGATGAAAGGAAAAAAGAGAAAAATGTTGTTAATACGATTCCAATTGATGCAGCGAGCAAAACAAAATTAGTTGTTTGGTGAATCATTACTTTAACAGGTTGCAATGTTTGGTAAACAAATACAGCTCCATTTTTTGCATTAGCATTTAACGGCACACCAACAACTAATTTTTCCCTTTCACTATTTTCACCGTAGACTAGTCTTTTACTAACCTCTTTATCTTTAGTTAGTGTTTGGTCTAATACATCATCATTTTGTATTTCTTTAAAAGGTAAATCTTGTATTCCATATGTATTGTTTGAATACCACGGTTTCTGACCATCAATCGAAATAATTACTCTTGAATACCTACTCACAATATTATTTGATAAATATTCAATATTTGAAATTGGTTGGCCATTTTCTATTAATTGTGCAATTTTCGAAGCGTCATCTTTCATATTTTGGACTTGAAGGTCAATATAAAATTTTTCAAAAAAACCTATTAAGACAAATGTCAGAAAGGATAACACAAGGGATACTAATAATATAATTGTAAGCCAAAGCTTTCCAACTAAACTTCTTAGAATCATTACTCCTGACCTACTTCAAATTTGTAACCCACGCCCCATACTGTGACAATCATTTTTGCAGCATCTTCAGAGCTCTTACTTAATTTTTCTCGAAGTCGTTTGACATGTGTATCAACTGTTCGTAAATCCCCAAAAAAATCGTACTGCCATACAGATTTTAACAATGTTTCTCGATCAAATACTTTCTCAGGTGATTTCGCTAAAAATAACAATAACTCATATTCTTTTGGCGTTAAGCTTATATCTTCACCTGCCACAATTACTTTATGAGCATCATTATCGATCGTTAAATGCGGAAACACTACTATATCTTTTGCAGAAGTATTATCTGAAGTAAACACCGGTACTGGAGAAGCACGTCTTAATAGAGCCTTTACTCGAAGTACTACTTCACGTGGGCTAAAAGGTTTAACGATATAGTCATCCGTACCAACTTCAAAACCTTGAACACGATTTGTTTCTTCACCTTTAGCCGTTAGCATGATGACTGGCGTTGTTTTAGTTTTTCGTAATTCCCTACAAACTTCAACTCCATCAATTTTTGGCATCATTAAATCTAGTACAATCAATGAATATTCATTTTTTAATGCTAAATTTAAAGCATCTTCACCATTATCAGCTTCATCAATACTATATCCATCACGTTCCAAATACATTTTCAATAATCGTCTAATACGATCTTCATCATCTGCTATTAATATTTTTATATTTTGTTCCATGCATATAACCCCCTCTTCATAATTTTACATAATAAAAATCGTATATTCTAGTACAATTTGTGAACATTTTTACATAATTCTTAATTTATTATTTCCATAAATTAGTGAAAAAATCCAGAATCAAACAGCGAAGACCTTAAGAAATTGTTTATTAAACTTTCTTTTCTTAACGTAGAAAAACCCCCGCCATGGAAAAATTAATTTCCTTTACGGGGGTTTTTAGCACATCTTTTTATTATGCGTATGAGTGTAAACCTGCAATGATTAAGTTAACTGCAATCAAGTTAAACATAATAATCGCAAATCCGATAACAGCTAGCCATGCAGATTTTTCCCCTTGCCAATTTCGTTTAAAACGAAGATGTAGGAAAACTGCATAGAATAACCAAGTTATTAATGCCCAGTCTTCTTTTGGATCCCAACTCCATAATTTCGTCCAAGCAATTTGAGCCCAAATCATGGCAAAGATTAGTCCACCAAGAGTGAATACTGGAAAACCAATCGCAACAGCACGATATCCAATTTCATCTAATAATTCACTATCTACCTTCTGAACAAAAGGCTGTAAAAATGCTCCAATTCGTTTTCTAAGGATTAAACGAATAATTGCATATAATGCTGCACCTGCAAAGATTGACCAAATTACTGTGTTCAATTTTTTAGCATTCACCATAGCTGGCACTTCTGCAAGAGCTTCAAATTTACCTTCTGTTTTTAATTCACCTTTATGAGGTCCTACTAGTGAAGGTAGATTATAAACCATTTCTTCTTGAACTTTATCTTTATTGATCCAAGTATACTTTGCTTCGTAGCCTGATGCAGAAAATGCCGTTGAAATAACGATAAAACCAACAACAGTTACTAAGAAGTATAAAACAGCTTCTAACCAAAATGTTTTCTTATTTGAAACTTTTTGATTGATATTTTTAATTAAATAAATTAGACCTGTAATAAAACTAATAGCTAAAATAGCTTCTCCTAATGCCGCAGTCGTTACATGAATGTATAACCAATAACTTTTTAAAGAAGGAACTAATGGCTTAACTTCATGTGGAAATACTGTTGCATAAGCAATGATAATAATCGACAATGGTAATGCGAAAAGTCCGATTATATTTAAGCGATACATGAAATAAATCATAATAAACGCAAAAATCAACATCATCCCAAAGAATGTAATAAATTCAAATAGATTACTAACAGGTGCATGTCCTGCTGCAATCCATCTAGTAACAAAATAAGTAAGTTGTGATAAAAATCCAATAATCGTTACAGAAATACCAATAGTACCCCATTTATTAGGACCATTATCATTTGTTTTCATCGAGCCGCCAAAAAAGAAAGTAGCTACAATATAACAAATAAACGCGGTAAATAAAAAATTACTACTTAGCTCGTACATATTTTCCCCCTAATTAAACGCTTTTCTCAGCTTGTTGATCAATAGGAACTTCAATCTTTGTGTCTCCCAACACTTTCTTCAACTCTTGCTTTAATCCATAATAGTTTTTATTTGTAAATGCCGCTATCCAAATTTCCCCATCTTGATTTTGGATCCAAATACGACGATGGTACCAATACATACCTTGAATAACACCAATCATAAAGATCGCTCCACCAAGTGCAAGTAGCCATAGTGTTAAATCTTTTCGAACAGTTAATCCAGTTGAATCTTTTGTTTCAATTCCAGCAAATGACATCTTATACTTATTTTCCCCATTTGGTTCAATATTTTGCTTAATCGCAACGAAAGCTACTTCACCTTTTGGCGTTTTTGGCGTCGTCATTTTAAATACAAATGCTGGGTTGTCTGGTTTTCTTGTTTTCGTATCAGGTTGACCATCAGAGTTAAAATAAAAATCAGGAAAATAATTTTTAAGTTCTACTTTATATCCATTTTTCAAATCATAAAATTGTTTAGGATTTTGTAAGTCAACTTTAATTGGACCTAATTTTTCTCCTGTTTGTTTATTTTGTAATGTAAATAAAAATGCACTAAACTCTCCGATTCGATAGTCTACTTGATATAGAGCAAAGTTTTGAAACTTTAAAGGTTCATTAACTTTGATACTATAATCCTTAACTTTTTTAAGTTTTGGGTCTTCCCCAGGTATTAAATTACCTTGTCTTTTATATAGCGTAACATCGGCCTGATAGTTTTTTGGAATTTTGTCATTTCCATAACGCTCAATTGCTTTTTTATAGATCTTACTTTCTTTATTTTTATCATATGTTTCCATATGAAAATCTTTTAATTTAATATAATAGTTTTGATTCGTTCCAACTACCGGTTTTAATTCACCTTCTTGAACCCATAGAGCCTTGTCCATGTACATTCCTGGAACATATCTCAACATAACCGCTATCAAAAAGATAATTAAGCCAATGTGGTTTACATATGGGCCCCAACGTGAGAAGCGACCTTTTTCAGCTAAAATATTGCCATTTTCTTCTCGGATTTTATATCCTCTTTTTTGTAACTTAACTTTAGCTTTTTCAATTTCTTCTGGAATATTATCAACTCTATTAATACCAAACATTTTTTGTCTTTTTAAAAAATTTGGATGTCTAGTAACCGTTTGTTTGTTTAGCGCTTTATAGAGTGGTAAAATTCGATCTAAACTACAAATCACAAGTGAGATCCCAATCGATGCGACTAATAACATAAACCACCAAGAGCTAAAAGTGTTATCTAATCCAATTGCATCGTAGACCTTACCAAAAATACCATATTCATCTTGATAATACGTAGTTGGATTCGCAGTAGGCGGTAGTAAATCTCGTTGCGGAAAAATAGTACCTAGTGCTGCTGCTACTAGAGTTATAATTATGATGATGACTGCCACCTTTACAGATGAGAAAAAAGTCCAAACTTTATCGATAAATGTTTGATTATTAACGATTGACCTTCTAGCAGTACCTTCATAGCGCATATCAAGTAATTCCGTTGCACCTTCATCTTGAGGTTTACCACACGATTCACATATTACAGTACCTACATGATTAAGATGACCACATTCACATTTAAAAGTCTCCATATTATTTCCCCTAACTAATGCTCACTCATCATTTTGGCAATATTTCCTTAATATAACTTTCGAAAGAGCTCGGCGTCATTTGTCCAGTTACGATTCGTTTAATGGTCCCATCAGGACTTACAAAAAATGATGTTGGTAAAGGATTTACACCATATATATTTAAAACCTCTTGATCTTTATCAATTCCAACTGGAAACTTAAGTTTATAATCGCTTACAAATCTTTCTACAGAAAATTTCGATTCATCTGCGTTCATAGCAAGTAATTCAATACCTTTGTCCTTGTATTTTAAGTAGATTTCGTTCATAAAAGGCATTTCACGCTTACATGGTTCGCACCATGTTCCCCAAAAGTTAACGATTACACCTTTTCCTTTTTCACCCGAAAGAGTATATTGTTTTCCAGAACTTAGCTCCGTCATTGCAAAGTTTGGTGCTTTACTTCCTTTTGTAATTACTTCATCATCCTTAAAGAAATTTATGTAAAAAGTATACCCAATTGCACAAAGCAAAACTAATAAGATAATTGTTCGTATTAACGTCCTATTTTTCTTCATATATACAGTTCCCCCCATATGATAGAATATCATTATTTCCTATTCTTGAATAGAATTTTGATATGTTTCAAAAAAGACTAAATTTTCAATTTTTTATACTGGATTAATCATTTTTAAGGAAAAGAAAAAACTCGGTATTTACCGAGTCAGTGTGAAGACATAAGTCCTAATATATGATATCAGACTGATTTAAACACAGTTTTGTCAAAATACCAACCATATAAGCAGTTAGCTCATAAAAGGGATGACATTCGAAAAAGAAAGTGTTATCAACAGTCTGACTCGGCATTAGCGAGGCTTAGCAGAAGCCATTGCTCTTATTTTTTTTACTTCATGAGGTGAAAGTTCTCTTGCATCACCAGGTGTTAATCCAGTTAAATCTAAAAATGCATATCGCTCACGTTTTAATTTCATAACTGGAGATCCAATAGCTTCAAGCATTCTCTTAACTTGACGGTTTCTGCCTTCATGAATGATTAGTCTTATAATTGCAGTATTTTTGCCTTTATCAAGCGAAATCATCTTAACTTGAGCAGGAGCAGTTTTCCCATCCTCAAGCATAATTCCTCTTTCTAGCTTACGTAAGTTCTCCTTAGTAGGGATCCCCTTTACTTTTGCAATATATTCTTTATCTATTTCATATTTTGGATGTTGAAGTAAATTTGAAAATTCTCCATCATTTGTTAATAAAATAATACCTGATGTATCAAAATCCAATCTACCAATTGGATAAATACGTTGTTTAATCATTGGGAAAAAGTCTGTTACAACTTTTCTACCTTTATCATCTGACACACTTGATATTACGCCTGATGGTTTATATAAAAGGAAGTAAACTGGCTCTTCTTTATCAATAGGAATCTCTTCCACTTCAACACGATCATTACCGCTCACTTTTACACCTAACTCTGTAACAACCTGACCATTTACTTTTACTTTACCTTCTTTAATTAACTCTTCTGCTTTACGACGAGAAGCAATTCCCGCCCTAGCAATAACTTTCTGTAATCTTTCCATTCGATCATTTCACCTCTTCAACCATCATACAGATTTATACAATTGAAAACAAGTAGAAAAGAAAAGGAATTAGCTTTTAAAAGGAAACGAACAAAAAAATAAAACAAAAATCTAATACTTTACTGCATTTTATCTCAGTCGATTCCACTGACCTTCTACTCATATTTTCAAAAATCTATCATATAATTTACTAGATTTGCAGAAACGAGGTAATAGAAATGAATTTAACTTTAAAACACCCTTCCGCATTTGATCGCTCTAAAATAATAACGCCAGGTAGTGTACTGATTACTAAAAAACATGAAACAATCTATATGCTTGTTTTTGAAGAAAATGAAGATGACTTCCCATATGTGCTTATTTCACTATCAGATGCTAAACTAGTCCAAAATTATGACATTATGCCAACATTAGGTGATATAGAAGATTGGATTGGTGAAATCACGTTAGTTACACAAAAAAATAAACTTTCTATTACAATTCAAGCAAATTACTAGTTTGCTGTTTAATCTATTAAAATTCCGTCAATAATATAATAAGTAAAAATGAAAAAGGAGCTTACTATATGAATTATTCCTTTAATCCTGCCATAAAATATAATTCAGTCGGTTCGTTTAAATTAGGCGATGTTTTTTTCACATCAGATAAACCTGCAAAAGCATACAAATTAATCTATGACTCTACAGAAACGAATTATCCTTACATATTACTTTGCCTCGATGATGCAATTTCAATCCAAAGCTTCGATGACATTCCAACAATTGAAGATATCGAAGAAAACATCGGATCAATCAAGTTTACTGTCCCTAAAGAAAAATTACTTCTTGTGATTAATTAACTAACAATATCCAATAAGACCGATAGATTAGTAATAAAGAAACGTCATCGATTTAGGTGACGTCTTTTCGCTGTTGAAAAAAGAACATTAATTAACAATGTTTCTAAAGATAAATGTAGCTCTATGAGGTTAATTACCTCTTTCTTTTGGGCGAGATTTGACCCTTCTTTAGTGCGCCTGCGGGTTAAAGAGAACAATAGCGACAAAAAGATTGGACTATTAATCCAAAATCAAAAGCATTTTAATGATTTTTAATAGATTTAAGCTTTTTGATCAATTTTCAATCGATGTCACTGTTATTTTATTTAATTATTGTAAGTTTCGCTCGCGTTTATTAATGATTCCTTGGCTTATTTGCAGTTTTGGCTTTTTTATTTGCAGTTTCCATCATTTTATTTGCAGTTCGGCTGTTGGCATAACAATCTTTTATCAAATTTTAAAAAAACGTCATCAATTTAGATGACGTTTTTCATATTAAGCAAATACACTCTCTAATGTTTCGTCAGATTGCTCGCTCCAATATTTCAACCATTTTTTTGCGCCTTCAAGGTCGTGAAGTTTCGCTTGGCCGCATTGAAGTTCGTTCGCAGCTGGTACTTCTTCTACTTGTAATCCTAGTTCAGCTGTTTTACGTAATAATGTGATTACTTCTGAAATTGTTGGTGTACCAGCAATAATTAAGTAAAATCCAGTTTGGCATCCCATCGGAGATAAGTCGATAATTTTAAACGGGTCTCCAGCAGGTACTGCTTCTCGGACGTTTAATGCTAATAAGTGCTCTAAAGTGTGGATTGTAGCAGGTTGTAGAGCTTGCTTATTCGGTTGGCAAAAACGAATATCATATTTTGTTACAACTCCGTCTGTTCCAACTGCATGTGTACCACAATGTCTAATATAAGGTGCTACTACTTTTGTGTGATCTAATTCAAAGCTTTCTACTGATGGCATAATCTATATCCTCCTAAATTTCTTCTCTCTATTTTTTTGTAGCTTCAACGATCCATACAAAATCATTATATTGTTCGAATTTCACATCAAACCCATTTTTTTCAAAATGAGAACGAACAACTGGAATTAATGGATAGTATTCTCTTTTTAAATCGTCTCTTAAATTGATAAAGTTTGCCTGTTCTGCTTTTGTAATTTCGTTTTTATATTCGTTTTCAGTTAAAAACATTGTATCTGCAAATACAATTTTCCCACCTGAATTTAATAATGAGCTATATATTTTAATAGCTTCATATTTTTCAAGATCAGTTAGATGATGAAATACATATGAACTAACAATTGTATCAATTTGTACTTGTGGTTTAGGAAAATCAATTAAATCTCCATCGTGAATTGTAATAGTTTCTCCTAATTTTTTTGAAGCGATAATTCTCATCTCAGGAGATGGTTCGATTGGAAATACAGTTTTCCCTGCATCAAAAAGTAATTTTGTTAAATTGCCTGTTCCTATTCCAAATTCAAGGATACTATTTCCACTTCTTTTAACAATTTCACCTAGTATTTCATCATAACGTCGAAATGCTTCTTTATATTCTGGGTCATGGCCTTGAACAAAAGAATCGTAACTATCTGCCCAACCAGTAAATACATCTAAAAACTCTCTACCCATTTATCTCACCTTTGATGTTTGAAATATTAATGCTTGTTCTAGGTCTTCAATTAAATCTTCAATATCTTCTAAACCGATTGATAATCGAATTAATTCATCAGAAATTCCTGAAGCAATTCGTTTTTCCCTTGGAATCGAAGCATGTGTCATTTTTGAAGGAATTCCTACAAGACTTTCAACTGCTCCTAAACTTTCTGCTAAAGTGAACCACTTTAACTTGCCTACAAATTCTTCTGGATCTAGACCTTCTTTTAATTCAAAAGATAACATGCCACCAAATCCACTGCTTTGTTGTTTTGCTAATTCATGATTTGGGTGAGTCGATAATCCAGGATAGAAAACTTTATTTATATTTGGATGATTCGTTAAGAAATTAACAATTGCTTCCGTATTTCTTTCATGCTCTTCCATTCTGATTCCAAGTGTTTTAATACCACGTTGTAGGATCCAGCTATCGTTTGGACCTAAAACGCCACCAATTGAGTTTTGGTAAAATGCTAATTCTTCTGCAAGGTCTTCTCTATTCGTTACAGCAAGACCCGCTACTACGTCACTATGTCCTCCAAGGTACTTAGTACCACTATGAACAACAATATCAGCACCTAATGTAAGTGGTTGTTGCCAGTATGGAGTCGCAAATGTATTATCTACAATCGTTATTAATTCATATTCATTCGCAAGTTTAGCAATTGCTTTAATATCAGTAATTTTTAATAATGGATTACTAGGTGACTCAATAAAAATCGCTTTTGTATTTGGTGATATAACATTTTCAACTAAAGCGATATTACTTGTATCAACAAATGTAGCTGTTACGCCTAAATTCGATAATACTCTAGTCAGTAAACGGTAAGTACCACCATATACATCATCTCCAACTACAATATGATCACCCGTTTTGAATAGACTAAAAACAGTATGAATTGCCGCCATTCCTGAGGCGAAAGCAAATCCTGCAACTCCGTGCTCAATGTCTTTCATTAACTCTTCAAGAGCATGTCGTGTCGGATTGCCTGTTCTGGAATATTCAAAACCTCTATGTTTGCCAACAGCATCTTGTTTATACGTACTAGTTTGATAAATTGGAACACTAACTGCACCAGTTGTTTCATCTCTACTAATTCCCCCGTGTATTAACGCCGTCTTTTTCTTCATTATTTATCCCTCGCTATATATGTTTTTACTTAAGTATCTTTCACTACTGTCTGGGAAAATCGTTACGATTGTACTCCCTGGTTTTGCTTTTTGGGCTTCCTTTAAACTTGCATATAATGCAGCTCCTGAGGAACTTCCTACTAAAAGCCCTTCTTTTATTGCTAGTTCTTTTACTAATCGAAATGCGTCCGCATCAAGAACTGTATAAATATCATCAAAAAGGTTCGTATCTACAAACCCAGGAATGAATTCCATTCCAATTCCTTCAGTATCATGTGATCCAGGTTCTCCACCGTTTAATATGGATCCTTCTGGCTCAACAATAACTGTTTTTACACCTTGTAATTTATCTTTTAAATACATAGCTGTTCCAGTAAAGGTTCCTCCACTTCCAGCACCTGCAACAAATACATCTATTTTCCCATCAAGCTGGTCAACCAGCTCTGGACCTAATGTTTTGTAATACGTTCTTGGATTCGCTTCATTACTAAATTGTGAAGGTACAAAAGAATTCGGTATTTCTTTTGAAAGTTCATTTGCTTTTTTTATAGCACCTGTCATGCCATCTTCTGTAGGTGTGTTTACAATTTTAGCACCAAGCGCTTTCATTAAAGTTTGTTTTTCTAAACTGAATTTTTCAGGAACGACGAATACAGCATTTACTCCATATTTTATAGCTGCTAATGCTAAACCAATTCCTGTATTACCAGCGGTAGGTTCAATTACTGTACCACCTTTTTCTAATTTACCTTCATTAAATGCACTTTCTAATAATTCCATTCCAAGCCGATCTTTTACACTTCCACCTGGATTACAGAATTCTAACTTTGCAAATAGTTTCGTTCCTTTTGGTAAAGGGAATGTTGTAATTTCAAGCAATGGTGTTGATCCAATCAGCTCGTGTACTGACTTTACAACTTTCATAGTTTCAAACTCCTTTATGTTACAAAAAAGGTTAGTTTCTTCCAATCCATTATATGCAACATGGGTAAAATTGAATGTTGTCTTAATACCAACTATTCTTATTGGTATTATAAGATATTAATAAGGAATGCGCAATAAAAAAGTACTTTTATCCCGTATTAATAGGAATTAAAGTACTTTTTATAGTGATTAATCTGATTCAAGTTGCCTGCTTGTTGTATTAAGAAAAAAACATTGTGACAAAAATGATCGAAAAAATAATACTAATTGCATCTGCAATTAATCCTACTTTTAAAGCATCTCCCATTTTACGAATGCCTACTGCTCCAAAATAGACTGTTAAAACATATAAAGTCGTATCTGTACTTCCTTGCATAGTCGAAGCTAACCTTCCAATAAAAGAATCCGGCCCATAGCTTTTAATTAAATCTGAAGTAATACCTAACGCAGCAGAACCTGATATTGGGCGAATAACGGCAAGTGGAAAAACTTCTGCAGGAATACCTAACGAACTTAATAATGGGCGTAAAAGTTCTACACAAAACTCTAACGCACCAGACGCTCTAAAGATCGAAATAGATACGAGCATTCCGACTAAAAACGGAATGAGTTGAACTGCAATCGTTACTCCTTCTTTTCCGCCTTCTACAAAAGATTCATAAGTAGGTACTTTTTTCCAAGTTCCATGTATTAAGATTATTGCGATAATAAATGGAATGATATAAAGAGATACCGCATTCATATATCCCATTTATTTTCTCCCCCTTCGATTTCTCCTACTTGCAAAATAGCTATTTACAGCAAGTCCCCCAATAAAAGAAACAACTTGCGCCAGTATTGTAACACCCACTATTTCAGTCGGATTTGAAGAATGATACGCCATTCGAACTCCGATTACTGTTGTAGGAATTAGTGTAATAGCACTCGTATTTAATGTTAAAAAAGTAATCATCTCATCACTTGCTTCGTTACTATTTCTATTTAATAATTTCAGTTGTTCCATTGCTTTTATACCTAGAGGTGTTGCAGCATTCCCTAAGCCAAATAAATTAGCGACCATATTGGACATAATATAACCAAGTGCTGGGTGATTTTTAGGAATTCTCGGAAATAGGAAAGATAAAAAGGGTTGAAATATTTTCGAAAAGATCTTTAATAATCCAGATTCTTCTGCTATGCGCATTAAGCCTAACCAGAAAACAAGAACACTAACTAGTCCAATTATGATGGTGATTGCTTGCTTTCCTCCATCGAATACCGCTTTATTTACTTCGTCCATTGTGCCATTGACCATAGCAAAAATAAAACCAATTATTGTAAGAGCAACCCAAATGATATTAACCATCTGAGTGCTCTCCCATTAAGCTTAATAGAACATCTTTTCCATTTTGGATAATTTCTTTCGTAAATACTTTTACTTTACTATCACTATAAAAAATATTTCGAACCCCAATTTGTTCCCCTTCTAATTCAATAATTGCTTTCCCAACAATTGCACCGTTTGCGATTTTCTTTTTCGTAGGTTTTTGCATTTCGATGGTTATTCTCACCTGATCTCTCTCTTTCTTTTCTAACGGATAAGAGAAATCATTCTTTAAATAAACATGCCCTTTGTATTTTTTATTGGTTACTTCCTTTATACCGCCTTTACTTAATACTTTTGTTAAAGGATAATGACTAAATCCATATTCAAATAACGACATATGATCTTGCCAATCTTGCCCATCATTGAGAGTAACAACAATTAAATCCATACCGTTTTTAGAAGCTGTTGATACAAGTGTTCTTCTTGCTTTTTTAGTAAATCCTGTTTTACCTCCAGTACTATACTTATACATAAAAGTGAGTAATTTATTTTTATTTTTCCATACATAGTCCCAAGATTCTGCCGTATTCGGCGCACGATGTACTTTCGTCCCAGCTATTTTTGCATATTTAGGATTTTGCATAGCGTATCTAGTTAATAACGCCATATCAAACGCAGATGAGTAATGTTCTTTTCCTTGCTGATCGAGACCCGACGGATTACTAAAATATGTATTACTCATTCCGATTTCTTTTGCTTTTTCGTTCATCATATAAATAAAACCTTCTATGCTTCCGCCGACAGCTTCTGCAATCGCATTAGCAGCATCATTCCCTGACCTAAGCATTAAGCCATACACTAAATCCTCTAACTTAATTTTTTGTCCAGGTTTTAAATAAATGGACGACCCTTCAGTTTGAACTGCTCTTGAACTAATTGTTACAGTATTTTGCATTTTACCAGACTCAACAGCTAAAAGCGCAGTCATAATTTTTGTAATACTGGCTATTCTTTCAGAGTCATGCATTTTTTTACCAAACAAGATTCGTCCAGTTTTTTGGTCCATCAAAACGGCATTTCTAGCACTAACTCCTCCAAATGCTTTAACATTATTCGTCGGAATTAGAATTCCGATTAAAAATAAGCCAATGATTCCTAATACCAGCCATTTTTTCATCTTTCGCATCAACTCCACAGTTAGTCCTAATTAGTACAAGTTTACGAATTAAACTATAAAAAAATGACTTTTTTTAAGAAAAAAAGTGCTTAAATCCGTTAAGGTATAATCCTTTAGCGAATTTAAGCACTTCATAATGTATGGCATTTAGTAAAATGGTTGCCATTTTAATTGACTAGCATAATCATATCGATAATTGACATCTGGCCAATTAACAATGTTCCAAAAATTTGTAATGTACGCATCCTTATCAAATTTATATTGTAAATAGTATGCGTGTTCCCAAACGTCTAAAACTAGTAAAGGAATTGTATCCCACTGAGTAAATAGCTGATGCTTTTCAGTTTGAAGAATTTCTAAACGATTAGCTCTTGGTGCCCAAACTAAAATGGCCCAACCAACTCCTTCTACTTTTTTAGCAGCTTGTGTAAAATGCTCTTTAAAGTCATCATAACTTCCAAAATCATCTTCAATTTGCTTTAATAGCGCTCCGTGAGGTTGCCCTCCACCTGATTTACTTAAATTATTCCAAAAAATCGTATGCAAATAATGTCCAGACCCATGAAATGCAAGCTCTCTTTCCCAATGCTTAATCAAGTCATATTGTTTATTTTTCCGGGCCTTTTCTAACTCAATCTCGGCTTTATTTAAACCATCTACATAACTTTTATGATGCTTATCATGATGTAGCATCATAATTTCTTTTGATATATACGGCTCTAGCGCATTATAAGGATAAGGTAATGGTGGAAGCTCGTGCTTACCAATTCCAACTTTTTCTTCAACATCCATTACACGATATGCGTAGCTATCGTCATACTCTTCTTCATTTAATATCGATATTAACCGTTCTTGTATATCGTCAACATCCATACTAATTTCATCTAAAAAAGTATTTTGATCTACATAATGACTCGTTGTTCCCATTCTGTTTAATAATAGCTTAATTTTATATTCTAATAATTCCTTTTCTTGAATATGGTCAAATCTTTCAGCCAGTAACTGTAATACATTTGCACACCATATTTCGACTTCCCGAAAGTAAGTGACGAGTTCAGATTGATTTAACATCATACACCTCCACCAGAGAAAATAAATTTCTCTTCTACTCTTCATTGTATGACATTAAAATTATAGCTATTACCTGTATTCATGCTATTAACATAGGTGAATCACATTTATTAGATGATTAATTTGCTTTTTCCAAAGCCGTATGATTTTCTGAATAAAACTCCATTTTTAATGAGATCACTTTTTCCAGTTCGTATACAATCATCATTAAACTGGCTCTTGTCTCAAACTCATCTCTAGATTCAGGTAAAGGCATCTTTCTGAAATCATTCATCATATGATTGAATTCACCTAATAATTCAATTCCTGTCGATTTTTCTTTTAAATAAACACCCGTGTCTTCAAAAAATTCAGCAACAATTTTTGAATGAGGATAATTTAGCTCAACTTTTTTTAATAAAGGAATAATTTGGTTGGCTATTATTTCAAATTGGCGCTCCCTCATTTCAAAATAATTAATATAGTATAAATTCGTTTTTATAAAGCTATTTTCAACTTGTCTATACGCTAATGTTTTAGCAGTATGTAATAGGGCTTTAGTTTCATTTATTAAATCATTTTGTAAATCTTCATCCTTACCCTTCATTTTTAAAGCAATCCCAAGAAGTAACATCTTAAAATTTTGTTCGATTTTCTTTTGTGATTCAATCATTTTCTTCTCAATACTTGGCATATATGTATTCATAATTAAAGCAATCGAGATCCCTACTGCCAATATTTCTACTTGATTTAATAAAAATGAAATTGATTTATCATTACCTACATAAATTTGTAAAACGATTACTGAGCTTGGAATGATTCCTTCTTGTAGTTTTAATGTCACTAATAAAGGAATCGTTAACAGAAAATAAATGACTACTGTCAATGGTGTATAACTCAAAAACTCAAACATCATCCACCCAATTAACATCGCAATAACTGAAGCAACAAATCGTTGGATCGCAACAATAAACGATCTGCGTTTTGTATTTTGAATGCTTAATAATGTAACTACAGCAGCTGTACTATAATTTTGCAGATGGAGTGTTTCGGCAACCAAGAGGGATATTCCACTACCTATTGCTGTTTTGATTGTCCTTTGTCCTATTGAATACATTTGTTTCATTTCTAATCCTCTTCTCTTACAAAAGAAATTTCAATTGTATTGTAACTTATCCTGTATGTAAATTTCTAGAAATATCCAATTTTTTTATTGTTTTAAACCAAAATGAAAAGACTAGAAATTTTTTCTAGTCTTTTGTCTTAAACATACTATTTACATTTTACTATTTTCTAATTACTGTTTGTATTGTTGCATTTGCTTTGTTGAGTAATCCGTTTCATAATACTCAAGTTCTTCACGCATTTGTTGAAAAACCTTTTCTAATGACGAAAATAAATCTTGAATGGTAGTTGGCACAGCTTTATAAAAAGTAATCGCTTGATTACCTGTGTAAGCTGCACGGCTATTTTCATACCACGCATCATTTTTAGGAGAGAAAAATTCTGCAATGCATCTGTGATAAATTTTATGTAATGTGTTTTCTGCAGTTGCTTTATGAAACTGTCCACTTAAAATTTTCTCACACACTTCCTTTGCGTCCTCACAATAAACTGTAATTCTACGTAGTGACGACAGGATTTTCTCTAAGTAGTTACTATCCACTTTTGAATCTTCATGTTGAAATGACGGTAAAGAATTCTTATTTAAAAACAAATTACATTCTAGACCAACAATACCTAATTGATTTCCTACAATTTTTAATTGATGCTCTACCATCTTATTCGACATTTTATTCCCTCCGTTAACTTAGATCGATATTTCAATTTTATTTGAATTTTGTTTCATACTTTTCGCATAGCCTACTACTTTATCAAAATCAACACCTTGTAACTCTTTTGTGAATTGATCTAATTCATTAATATATATTCGCTTTCTTCCTCGATAGTCAGGATTTTTAATAATTAATGCAAGTGCAACTATATCGCGAAAATCAACCGAAAGATTTTCATTTTCAAATAGTCTAGTTGCTTCCAACGCACTAAATTCTGACAGTTTTTCTTCGAAGAATCTTACATATAAAACAGAAGTTACAATTTTTTGACCATTATATTCATATTCAACTTCAGAGCGATTAAAAAAATCTTCTGAAGTATTTGGTTGAGCCTTTACTAATTCATACCCATGACAATTATAAATTAACAATTCTTTCACCCTCCAAGATTTCCATACTATTAGTTTAACATAGGATAAGGTAATAATTGCAGAATTTTTTAACTAATCTTCCTTTTCAAATTTACTAAAAAACAAGTCTGCTTCTGCTTCTACCTCTTCCATTTTTAAATCTTGTGGTAAAGGTGGTAATTCTTTTATATTTTTTAAACCAAAATAATCTAGAAACTCGGAAGTTGTTCCGTATAAAATTGCACGCCCTGTACCTTCAGCTCGTCCAACTTCTTTTATTAAATATTTTGAGACAAGAGTTTGGATTGGTTTTTCAGTCTTAACTCCACGAATATCTTCAATTTCTGTTCTCGTAATTGGCTGCTGGTATGCAACGATCGCTAAAGTTTCTAATGCCGCTTGTGATAACGAAGAATTCGATGGACTTTCAACTAATTTTTTGAAAAACTCACCATGCTCTCTTTTTGAAGTAAGTTTATATCGATTTGCTAAAATTCTAATCTGTAAACCTCTATTAGGTTGTTCATATTCTTTTCTTAGGGTTTCAATTAGTTCTAGAACATCTGATTGATTTAGTTCTAGTGTCTCTGATAGCTCAACGATTGATATCCCTTCATCGCCAGCTACAAATAATAAACCTTCTAAAACACCTAAAAAATTATTTTCCTGCTCCATTACAAGTACACCTCAGCTTGCTTTTCTTCAAAAACCTCCCGTGATGTTAGAAAAATTTCTGAAAAATTTTGTTCCTGTTCTACGATAATTTCTTTTGTTTTCATTAACTCCAAAACCGCTAAAAATGTTACTACAATACTTTCTTTATCATTATATGGGAAAAGACTAATGAAATTAGTTCGCTTTTTTATACCTTTTAAGAAGGTAATTATTTCATCCATTCTTTTTTCAATCGATATTTCTTCACGTACGATTTTAGTTTGTAGCGGCTCTTGTAACTTTTTACGTTTAAAAAGCTTTTGGAGCGCACCGAACATATCGTAAATCGTTACATCCGTCGGCATCACAATATCTTCTGGGCTAGGTCCGTATTCTGATAAGTCAACCGGGTTTCGGGTAAAAATCATCGCACGTTCTGATTCTTTTTCCTGAAATACAATCGCCGCTTCTTTAAATTGCTTATATATAATTAATCGATTCATTAATTCTTCTCTAGGGTCTTCTTCAAGTACCGCATCCCAATCAGCTTGTTCTTCATGATTAGGTAAAATACTCTTACTTTTCATTGCAAGTAATTCAGCAGCCATCACTAAATACTCACTTGCAATGTCCAATTCTAATTCTTTCATTGTATGAATATATGAAACATATTGATCTGTTATTTCAGATACAGGTATATCATAAATATCAATTTCAAATCGTTGAATTAAATGAAGTAATAAATCTAATGGCCCTTCAAATGCATCAATTTTAACTTCATATTGCTTCACAAACTACTCACCAACTTACATTCATAATAAAAATATATTCTTTAACAGTATAAAGTATTATTTCATAAAACTATATAGCAGAAAAGGATTTTTCGTTAATGAAGTTACATAGTTCCACAATTTTTAGATTTCTGCCTATACCAATTTCTAATAAATTTCATAAGATATCAGTGCAAGAGAATTATTTTTTTGTTAGGAGGTTATTTCATGAGTAAAGGTGCTGTTTCTCCAGAGTTCGGCGGTTTCGGCCACGGCAGAAGCTTTGCTTTAATCGTAGTATTATTTATTTTATTAATCATTGTTGGATGTGCTTTCGTCTGCTAATTTAACCCCGTGAATAAACAAAACGTGAAAGCCTAGACATTAGCTCTAGGCTTTCTTCTTTTTAAATAATTCCATTTCTGTTAAAATTTGAGTAATAAAGAGGTGAAAAACTTGGTCCATTACAATAAAAATGAACGATACATAAAATACTTATGTCATTTCCATTTTGATCATGATTTTTTTGAATGTCATGAAATTCTTGAAGAACAGTGGAAGCTTGAGCTAAATGAAGATTATAAAAAAGTATGGTTAGGTTTAATTAGATTATCCGTTGTATTATATCATTATAGAAGAAGAAACTTTACTGGTGCAAAGAAATTAATGCGTCATGTTATTGCATTTTCTAATGATGAAAATTTATTAGCAATGGCCGGACTTGACTCTATTCACTTTAATAAAATCATTTCAGAATTACAGTTAGCTATTCAAAATGAAACAGATTACACACATTTTGATCTTCCACTAAATGACCGTGAATTAATCAGGCGTTATCAAAATCAAAAAGAACATTACTCAACATTTACTGAAGAATTAATAAATAAACATTCAACTCGTGATCGATCAGATGTTATAACGGAAAGATTAAAGCAGTTGGAAATAAGAAGAAAAATTTAAAAAGGTGCTCTTAAAAAAGAGCACTTTTTTTGCTGTTTAAAAAAGACCCTGTCAATTAATCAACAAATTTCCCCTTTAAGGAAGTCGAATGTGGTTGATTTCCATTACATCAATAAAAGCATACGATAAACCACCTTAAAAACCTCATACACTGAGAGTAAAGTAGAAATTAATCCTCAGTTATTTTTTATTTTTCTAATATCGATAAATCGTCTATTTATATGCTAAAAATATTATTTCTCCTTCAAAAAATTAACATATCAATATTTTATATTCTGAAAAATATCCATAACTAAAGTTTGGTCGTATTCCACAAACAAAAAATCTAAAAAACGAAAAGATAACGGCATTATTAGAAATTTAACTTCAATTATATCTCTTAACGTTTTAACTAATGTCTATTTTATATTCCAACACAGTAAAAGGTGCTCATAAAATGAGCACCTTTTACTGTGTTGACAAAAAACTGATTTTTAGACAAGTTGCAAGCGCTTGCTTTTTAGGCGCAAAACCTTGTTAAGAACGGAATTATTATAGACGGTAATGAGTTTCTTTTTATAACACCTTTAAACTAGTGTGACAATGTTCAATAAATGAAGCTATTTCTTGTGTTGTTACAATTGTATAGTCAGTATATTGAGATCTAATAGCATCGTAAAGTGACGTTGCTATACCTTGATTTCGGAATGAAGGGTTTACACTCAAATGTTTAATCAAAATAACTTTATCTGGTAATAATTGTATTCCAATAATCCCTACAATATCGTCTAATTTCCAAAGGAACAAGTGATTATCATCATTTGTTTCATATTCTTTTATTGTATTTACTAAGATTTTTACTGTCTTCTCATTTGGCATAAACGAAAGCAGGCCCATTGCAATTTTCTCATATGTTTTCTTATACCTAATTAACATGTTAACCCCTCTTAAACATTATTAAAACTCTAAAATATCCTCTAAATCAATACATAATATATGATTGATTATCCCTCTATAGTACGACAAATACTAAAAATCGTTCCAAATATATCAATATTTCAAATATATAATTCACACATTTTTCTGTCAAGTCTCAAAACACAGGATTTAGCCACAGGAGGAATAAGTAACGGGAAAAGAATAAATGAATTTAAGAGCTCATAAAAGACTTCAATCCCTGTCTCTTAGGCTTTTGTCACCAATATTGTTTAATTGAATAAAGTAAATTTTAGTTAGAGTTTTAAAAAAGGGTGATTATTATGAGGTTGGATTTGGATTATACATCGCCAAGTATTCAATATACTTATGATTTGAATAAAAATAATGCATTTGTGAAAGACAATCAAAATTTAATCAATCAATTAAGCGTTAATGAGTTGAATTCCTTAGATAATTTATCTTTATTGGATATTTTTTTAAGTGTTAGTAATGTTGTTGAGCCACATTATCATCAAAATTCATCTGAATTAGTTTATTGTATAGCTGGGTCTGCGGTTGTTTCAATTTTGAATCCTTATACAAAACAGCTTTTAAATTTCCCAATTACGCCGGGTCAAGTTGCAAATGTTCCACAAGGCTGGTGGCACTATGAAATTGCAACTGTTGACAATACTCATTTATTAGCAATATTTAATGCACCTAGTCCTGACGTTATTTTATTTTCTGATTTACTGAAGTTAACCCCAACAAACATTGTATCGCATACTTACTGTCTAGATGAAAACCAATGGAAAACTGCAACAGAATCTTTACAACCTTCTGTATTTATAGGGCCTCCAAAAAATTGTAATCAACAAGTACAAAGCAGGCAGGGATATGGAGATCAATATAATCAGAATTACTATCATCAGCATTTTTATCAACAACGTTATTAAATTTACTGTAAATGCTGGATTAAGTAACATTAATTACTTATTAAGTTTATGCCAAAAGCCACAAGTATCATGAACTTGTGGTTTTTCAATTTCTTAGACTAGTTCTCTTTCCAAACTTTATTAGGTAAAAATTCTAACTCCTGCTATCTTGATGTAAAATTATTCCTCAAAATTATTATGTGTTTCCCTATTATTAGATTTTTTACATTTAGGGTAAAGTTTACTATTTTATTTAATTTATAGTAGCAATAGATCATCAAACCTATTATAAAAAATGGATATAATGAGCGAATCTGTGTTAAAAAATCGATCACATTGAATTTAAAAACCTCCTTATTCATAAGGGGAAGTTGTAAATTTATTTTTTTATACTCATTTTCAAGCCACTTACATACCCGCTTAATTCTTAAACAGGTGTAGTACTATTCTCAAGTTCAACTAAGTGTACTTTTCTTTTAGGTACACTTATGTCAAATGAAGGTTCGGAAATTCTTCTGAAGTATTTTCATGTGTTAAAGTCTTTTCTGATCGCACTATTTTTCCTTTAGACTATAAATCATTTCGTTACTTCACTCCTTCACAAGTTATTTAAATGTATATGGTATCAAATTTTGTGAATGTAATTGTGTCAAACTTATCTCAATTCCTTAATATATTTGTAATTCTATCCATTTTTCAAAAATATTTCATATTAAGGGCACTTCATTCTTCAATTTCTTTGTAAAGTAAAAAAACCACAAGGGAATTAACCTTGTGGCTGATTTTATTTGATTTGAAGCCCTTTAACAAGCCTCAAGTTTTGATACGACTATTCTTCGTCCCAAACCTTAACTTCTTGCATAACATCGCCATTACGCATTCTTAAAACTGTGTCCATACCTTCGATTACTTGACCGAATACAGTGTGTACTCCATCTAAATGTGGTTGTGGATCGTGAACGATAAAGAATTGGCTTCCACCAGTGTCTTTTCCAGCATGTGCCATTGATAATGCTCCAGCTTTATGTTTTAATGGGTTACCAACAGTTTCACATTTAATTTTGTATCCTGGGCCACCTGTTCCATTACCGTTTGGATCTCCACCTTGAGATACGAAACCAGGAATTACACGATGGAATGTTAATCCATTGTAGAAACCTTCACGAATTAATTTTTCAAAGTTTTCAACTGTACCAGGTGCATGCTCTGGGAATAATTCGATTAATAGTTGTTCACCATTTTCAAATGTAATACTTGCTTTTTTCATAATAAAATCCTCCTTATGTATGTACAACAATTTCATAAGACTTAATTGTCCTATATTTTTCATTACTGAATAAACTAGTAACGCTGTTCTTATCATACAAAAAACAAAAAGTAATGACAAGTTTTCTAAAATGACTATAATAGTGTAGTAAGATGTAAAATTTGGATTATTGTAAAGGGAGTGTCTTTTTGTTAAAACGAAAGATATTAGCGTTCACCATATCAATGGGATTAGTAGCTATGCCTTTGTCGGTATTGGCGGATTCTGTTCCTGGTGAAACAATCGTTACTCTTGGACAAAACTTATCTGAAACGCAAAAGCAATCATTATTAGCTGAAATGGGTGCTCCATCTGATGCTAGAATTGTTACTGTTTCAAATCAAGAGGAACATAAATATTTAGATGGTACTGTACCTAATGCTCAAATTGGTACTCGAGCTCTTTCATCTGCTATGATTACAATTGGTGAAAAAAATACAGGCATCGTCGTTCAATCAAATAATATTTCATGGGTTACTAACTCAATGTATACAAATGCTTTAATTACAGCTGGTTTAAAGGATGCAAATATTATTATTACAGCACCATTTGAAGTATCTGGGACAGCTGCTTTAACTGGGATCATGAAAGCGTACGAGCTAAGTTCAGGTCAAGTTATTCCTGATGATGTTAAAAAAGTAGCGAACGAAGAAATGGTTAAAACTGCAGAACTTGGTGATTCAGTTGGTAATGATAAAGCAGTACAATTAGTCGCTAAAGTAAAAGAAGCGCTTGCTAAAAATCCAAACATGTCAACCGATGAATTAAAATCTTTAATTGATCGATTAGCAAAGGATCTTGGCATAACATTAACTGCTGATCAAAAAGCTAGTTTAATGGCTTTATTTGAGAAAATGAAAGATCTAAATATTAATTGGGATCAAGTTGGAAATCAATTAACAAAGGCAAAAAATAAAATCTCAGAGTACTTAAATACTAAAGAAGGTCAATCTTTTATTCAAAAACTAAAAGACTTCTTCTCAGCTTTATTTGATGCGATTCTTTCTTTCTTTAAATAAAAATCAAAAACCCGTGGCCTAATAAAATGCCACGGGTTTTTCTAATTGCTCTTTAATTCTGAATGATCAAAGTGTCGCATCGCCGATTGTTTTCCCACCTTTTTTATGTTGTTTTTCACTAGCTTTTGTTCGAATGACTAAATGCCAGAAGGCTCTACCGTCGAATGGAATAAATGGCCAAAAATATGGTGTATTTAAAGTATTTAGACTTACTAAGAACAGAATTAATAATGTTGAACCAATCATAAAACCTTTAACACCGAGTATGGCCGTTAAAATTAATATAAAGAATTTGGATAATTTATTTGCAAGAGCAAGCTCATAACTAGGAGTAGCATATGACCCAATCATTGAAACTGCCGTGTATAGTACTACTTCTGGTTGAAATAGTCCAACATCAATTGCGACTTGTCCAATTAACACCGCTGCAATAATACCCATCGATGTGGATACGGCATTTGGAGTATGTATACTTGCCATTCTTAGAAACTCAATCCCCGTGTCAGCAATGATTAATTGTAAATAAATTGGAATATTACTTGTTTCTTTTGGTCCAATATAAGCTAAAGATTTTGGTAAAACTTCTGGATAGTTACATAAGAGCAACCAAAATGGTAGTAAGAAAACCGACATAAAAATCCCAATATATCGAACCCATCTAAAAAATGTTCCAATTGCAGGAGTTTGTCTGAATTCTTCAGCATGTTGAACATGATGGTAATACGTTGCAGGTGTAATGATTACACTTGGAGACGTGTCTACGATAATACATACATGCCCTTCAATGATATGGTTTGCAATAACATCAGGTCTTTCTGAATACCTCACTAGAGGAAATGGGTTATATCCTTGTTTTAAAATAAATTCCTCTAATTTTTTATCAGTCATTGATAGGCCATCTACATGAATACCTGTAATTCGATCACGTATTTCTGTAACTAGTTCTTCATGTGCAATTCCTTCAATATATGATATACAAACATCTGTCTTTGAACTTTCACCAACTTGAAGTATTTCATTTCTTAAATTTTCATCGCGAATACGTCTTCTTATTAAGCCAGTATTGTTAATAATATTTTCTGTAAACCCATCACGTGATCCACGTACTACTCGCTCAGTATCTGGTTCAGTTGGACCACGCCCCGGATAGCTCCTAACGTCGATCGCAATCCCTTTATCCTCACCGTCTACTAATACGACAATCAAACCAGATAGTACTTTTTTAATAACATCTTCAAATGTTAAAACAATCTCCACTGATTGGTGAACAATCGTATCTTCAATATTTTTAAACATTGATTTATTTTTCTCAACTTTTTCTAGACCAATCAAATCGTCTAAAAATCTTTGAATAAAACTTGTGTCTGTTAATCCGTTTACATAATATAGATGGACTTCTACTTTATCTACAAAAATCACTCGTTTTCCAATATCAAAACTTACCCCATAACCTAATCGTTCACTTAATGTATGAGCATTTGTAACTAGTTTATTCGTAAGATTTGTTGGCTTCTTTTCCGTTGTCAGCTGAGCTCACTCCTCTCAAGGATGTATTCAATCGCCTTTCTTGTAATTGGTGACCCTATTGCTATATCATCTCTTCCACCCATTTTACCAATATCTCCTATCCCTAAAATTAATGGAATATTTAATTGATCTAAGTTATAAACAGTGTCACCGTTTATTCTTCCTAACTCTATATCTGGTACACCATATTTATCCACACCGTATTCAGTTAAATTCCCTTCGTTATCAATGCTTACATCAACTTTGGTCCATTCCTGATGATGTGTATTTGATGCGACTGCTAGTGCTGCAATAACTTCAATATGTTTATCACTTGCTACATGTTTTAAAGCTTTTTCTCCAGGACCTTCACCCATAAAGCCACTGTCATCAAATAATACAAATATTGGTTCTTTTTGTGCTTGCATTATAATTTCGACCATTTTCTTACCAGAAAATTTAGTGGGATTACCTTGTGATTGCGAGATTGTACATCCGCCAAATTGTTTTGCCAAATGCTCAATGCTCCGATGTGCATAAACATCTCCGTCGGTTACGATAATGATCCTTTTCTTTTTCATAAATTAACCTTTTGGTTTAAAAATGAGTGCGATGATAAATGAAAATAAAATTGCTGCCGAAATTCCAGAAGAAGTTAAAGAAAAGATTCCCATACCGATCCCTATAAATCCATGGTCATTTGCCTCCGACATCGCTCCATGTAATAAAGAATGTCCAAAACTTGTAATTGGAACGGTTGCACCTGCACCTGCAAATTTTATTAACTTATCGTAAATACCAAAACCATCTAATACAGACCCGATTACAACAAATATGCACATTACATGACCAGGTGTTAATTTTGTAAAATCAAAAAGTAATTGACCTACTACGCAAATTAATCCACCTACTATAAAAGCATTAACAAAATCCATCTAAAACACCTCCTAGCAGCTTTCAAAAACAACAGCATGAGAAATTGTTGGGATTGACTCTTTTTGCTGAATCATTGTAGGACTCAAGAGAGCACCGGTTGCAGCTACTAATATTCGTTTATATGTACCTTTATTTAACTCTTGAAACAAATGACCATACGTTACAACCGCTGAACATGCACAGCCACTGCCACCTGCAAATACTTCTTGGTTTTTTCGATCATAGATTAACAATCCACAATCATTATATTTACCAGACATGTCATATCCTTCTTCTCTTACAAGTTGATCACAAATTGGTGCACCTACAGCTGAAAGATCACCTGTTACAATAAAATCATAATCATCAGGAGTCGTATTAGTATCTTTAAAGTGTTGCACAATCGTATAAGCTGCAGCAGGTGCCATTGCTGACCCCATATCAAATGGGTCAGTTAAGCCTAAATCTTGAACTGTACCAATTGTGGCACATTTTACTTTTATTCTGCTTTTTTTATTCGAAAGAAGCACACTACCTGCTCCTGTTACTGTAAATGTTGCAGAATCTGGTTTTTGCCCACCATATTCTGTTGGATAGCGGTACTGTCTTTCTGCAGTAGCATTATGACTACTTGTAGCAGCTAATGTCATTTTTGCGTAACCACTATCGATTAACTGGGCTCCGAGCGCAGTTGTTTCCATTGAAGTTGAACATGCTCCGAACATACATAAAAATGGCAACTGCAATTCTCTAGCCATAAAATTCGCTGTAACATTTTGATTTAATAAATCCCCTGCTAGAAATACATCAATATCTTCTACCGTTTTGTTTGCTTTCTTTAGTGTTGTTGAAATAGCGTTTCTCATTAACGCTCTTTCAGCTAACTCCCAATTATCTTCATTGCAATGAAGATCTTCATAAGCGTAATCAAATTTACCAGCTAGTAGACCTAAATTTTCTCTTGGACCTACCGCAGTTCCACTTGCTTGAACATAAACACCGTTTTGGAACTCCCATGTTTGCTTCCCAATTAATGCCATGGAAATCACCTCCTAAAATAATACTTTGAACGCATAGCGCAAGATTCCGACTACATATGCTGACACAACGCCATATACTATTACACATCCAGCAAGCTTAAACATATTTGTTGCAACACCTAAAACGAGACCTTCACTTCTATGCTCCATTGCAGCACTCGTCATTGAATTGGCAAATCCCGTTACAGGAACAGCCGATCCTGCTCCTGCAAATTGACCTATTTTATCGTAAATTCCTAATCCAGTCAGAATGCTTGATATCAAAACAAGAGTAGCTACCGTTGGATCACCCACATTTTTTTCAGTAAAATTAAAATAGTTAATATAGATTTTTGTAATACACTCACCTAGAAAACAAATAAACCCACCTACTAAAAATGCTTTAATACAATTTTTTAATACAGGTTTTTTAGGTTTATATGGTTTAATATTCTCTTTATAATTAGCTTTCAATTTTCCACTCATTTCATACACCCTTTACTCTATAAAATAAATCCAATGAAATAATGATCCAAAAACTTTCCCTAATGCGATTGCCATTAATAAATACACAATTTTTTTTTGAATACCAATTCGTTTAGCTAAAAGTGGGAAAACGTTTAAAACTTCCGTTAGAGCTGCTGCCAACATCCCAATAAAAATTCCAGCTAAAAGCCCAATAAAAACAGAAAATATACTAGGCAAATTAAAAACAGTATTTCGCAAGCTAATCCAGCAGCCGAAAATTGCTCCCAAAATAACGGCAAATTCGTAAGCACGGATCTTTTCAATCGTTTTCGTTAATTGGGTTAGCCTCGGTATAATTCCTATGACTGATAAAAACGCTACAAATCCAGTACCAACCGCAATTCCACCTGAGAAACCAACAAATACGATAAACAACTCTCTAATCATCTGTATTCACGCTCTTAGTTGGCTTTTTATTTTCATTTACTAGCACATATTCATCCATTGAGCGTTGGTACTGAAACATCTCGACTTCAAGAGGGCTCGGCTCTTCGTTTAATCTAGTTTTAAACCATTGATTAAAAAATAAAATCATCCCAATTCCTAGCCCAAATGAATAAGGTACTTGGAGTAATAAAGGTTTATGATTATATTCTCCAGTAATCATATAGTAAATTCGTTGTTGAACTTGCTGCATACTAACATCTTCGTGAAAATAGATAATAGCTAGTGACGAACCAGTAAATAACAAGATCCAAACGAAACAAAACAGTATGAAACGATCCTTTGAAACAGTATTTTTAAGTTCTAAAATACACATTGTCACCCCAACAAGCTCAAACGAAATATCAGGATCAACTTCTTGAATCAACGGTAAAAGCTCTAATATATCAATAACGGTATGAGTACCATCCTCCTTCTTTGATTCATGTACAATGATGTTTTTAATCGAGCTTAAATCAATATTAATTCCTTGTAAGCGTGCAATATCTTCTAGAAGTACACGTTTACCTACTTGTACAACAACTCGATTAAGCAGTTTAATATATAATACCTTTTTCATACTTTCCCCTCAGTTTCAAAGCTTTATGAATTCAATTACAACTAGTATGTGAAAACTTTTTAAAAATATAAGTGAAATTAAGGGCTGAGCTTTATGGCTTAATGGCAGGAGAGACTAAAAAAGTAGCAAATGGAGGCTTAGGCAAGGAATAGAGAGTATGTAGCAAAAGTTGTGGTCAAAATAAAAGGCTGATGAATCGTATTTAGATGATATCGATTCATCAGCCTTTTATATATCTAGCTAAATATTTTTATTTAATTTTGTCTTTCATTTGTTGGAGAATTTTTTTCTCAAGCCTTGATACTTGTACTTGTGAAATTCCTAATCGTTCAGCAACTTCTGATTGAGTTTGATCTTTGTAATATCTTAAGTAGACGATTAATCGCTCTCTGTCATCAAGTTGTTTTATCGCTTCTTTTAATGCAAATTTTTCAAACCAATTTGTTTCATGGTTATCTGCAATTTGATCTAACAATGTAATTGGATCACCATCATTTTCATACACCGTTTCATGAATTGATGAAGGAGCTCTACTTGCTTCTTGAGCAAGTACGACATCCTCAGGTGTAATTTCCATATGAGTAGCGATTTCATTAATTGTCGGCATTCTTCCAAGCGTTTTACTTAGTTCTTCTTTTGCTTTTCGAATCTTATTATTCGTTTCTTTTAATGAACGACTTACTTTAACTGTTCCGTCATCTCGAATAAAGCGCTGGATTTCTCCAATAATCATCGGAACAGCATATGTAGAAAATCGTACATCATAAGATAAATCAAATTTATCTACTGATTTCAATAAGCCGATACAACCAATCTGAAATAAATCATCTGGTTCATATCCGCGGTTAATAAAGCGCTGAACAACTGACCATACCAGTCTCATGTTGTGCCCGACGATGCTGTCTCTAGCCTGTTGATCTCCATCCTGACTACGCTTAATTAACGCTTTTAATTCACTATCCTTTAACTGCGCACGGGGTTGATCTTGCTTGACTTCTACGTCCATAGGCGATTCTCCTTAATTACTCAAAACATTGCTATTTGATAAGTACTTTTTAACCGTAATCGTAGTACCAACATTAATTGTCGACACTACTTCACATTGATCCATGAAGTTCTCCATAATTGTAAACCCCATGCCTGATCTTTCTAAATCTGGTTTCGACGTATATAAAGGTTGCATTGCTTCATCTAAATCTACAATACCAATTCCTTCATCTCGAATTGTTAAAGTAACAGTCTGATCTTCAAGAAGAACTGAAATATATACGATGCCTTCAGGATTATTTTCATACCCATGAATAATCGCATTTGTAACAGCTTCTGAAACAACAGTTTTAATTTCAGTTAATTCATCTAAAGTAGGATCTAGCTGTGTAATAAATGCAGCTACAGTTACTCGAGCAAATGATTCATTTTGACTTAATGCGGAAAATTGAAGGTTCATTTCATTTCGCATTATGCCACCCCCAATACATTAAGTCCATTTGACTCATCATCAGCTAAATGAACAATCTTAAATAATCCCGACATATCAAATAACCTTTTAATTGATGGCGAAATTGAACATACTGCCATTTCTCCACCTTTATTTCGAATAACTTTATATCTACCTAAAATTACACCTAAGCCAGAGCTATCCATAAATGTTAAATGCTCAAGATTTAATAAAATATGTTTGATAGTCTGTGACTCTAATACCTCGTTTACTTGTAAACGTAAATCTTCAGCAGTGTGATGATCAAGTTCCCCTGCTAGTCTTACACAAAGGATTGCATTCTTCACTTCTAGTTCAATATTAAGACTCACTACAATAACCTCCTTATTTGACGGTTATTGAAAGTTTCGTTAAAACTAAACCGAATTCCTTCAAGCTGACAAAACTAGTGGTAAAACGTCAAATCTTTTTAGTCATACTCGAAATAAGTCGTAAAAAATTAGTTGAATCCTCCAACTGTACGCTTAAATAAGTCATACCAGCTAGCTTCTTTTACTGCTTTATTTGCAACTAAATCTGTTTTAGACAATACTTTGCTACCTTGCTTTACGACTAAAACTCCTACTACTTGGCCTTTTTTAATTGGTGCTTGAAGATTTGTGTTGAGTTTAATATCTTTCTTTATTTTATTAAGAGCTTCACCCTTTTTAAGTACAACTGAAACAGGACTTTTCGTAACAACGTTTACGTCTTTAGATTTACCTTTACTAATACTTAGCCTATTAACATTTTCACCCTGTTTAATTAATTGTTTTACTTGATATTGGTTAAACGCATAGTCCAATAAATTAGTCATTTGGGCGTTTCTTTCTTTAGATGTTGGTGCACCCATAATTACGCTAACTACTCGCATATTATTCTTTTTCGCAGTTGCTGTTAAACAATATTTTGCTTCTGAAGTAAAACCAGTTTTTAATCCATCTGCTCCTGGATAAAAACGAACTAATTTATTTGTATTAACTAGCCAAAATTGTTTTTCTGTATCTTTTCTTAAATAATCCTCATAAGTTCCAGTAAACTTTGTAATCAATGGATATTTTAATAATTCTCTTCCCATAATTGCCATATCATATGCTGAAGAATAATGTCCAGGAGCTGGCAGGCCTGTTGGATTTTCAAAATGAGTATTTTTCAAACCTAGTTCCTTAGCTTTTTTATTCATTAAACCAACAAATGCCTCTTCTGTTCCGGCAATTTTCTCTGCCATTGCCACAGAGGCGTCATTTCCGGATGCAATTGCAATTCCTTTAAGCATTTCTTTAACTGTCATTTCTTCTCCAGGCTCTAAGAAGATTTGAGAACCGCCCATCGATGCAGCATGTTCACTCGTCATAACTTTATCGTCTAACTTTAGTTTGCCTTTATTAATTTCTTCCATAATAATCAGCATCGTCATAATTTTGGTCATACTTGCTGGTGGAAGCTCTTTTCTAGCATCTTTTTCATACAAAATCTTTCCAGTATCTTGTTCAATAATGACAGAAGATAACGCATTTTTTGCCAAACTTACATCACTATTCTGTGTTTCTCTTGCATTTACTTTTGGTAGTGATAATGAAAAGATCATTACACTACTTAAAAGAGTTAGTACTACCTTTTTCATTTATAACCCTCCATTCTTTTCATACATATTTTTTCCAAATATAAGTAGTTTAATCAAACTCAAATGAAAATATTAGAAAGCATGGAACTATTTACATACTTAACTACATATGTTATAAGTAAAGTGTATTAACCACACCCATACACTTAATACACTCAGTACACTATAACTTTTTGAGGTGGTGATCTTTTGATTATTATTTTAGACCCAAGAAGCAATTTGCCGCTTTGGGAACAAATAGTTCTTCAAACAAAAGAACAAATGCTAAGAAATATTTTGGTAAAAGGAGATAAACTTCCTTCTGTACGTGAATTAGCAACTACTCTAGTCATAAATCCAAATACAGTTAGTAGAGCCTACCAGGAACTCGAGCGAAATGGAGTAATTGAAACAATTAGAGGCAAAGGTACATTCGTAATTGGTTTATCAAAAGAGGCTGTGTCATCAGATGTACTTTTAAAATATAAAAATAAACTTTCTAATTTATTAATTGAATGTTTAGCCGATGGAATAAGAGAAGAAGAAATAAATAATTGGGTAAAAGAATTTTATTCGAAAAAAGGGGCTGATTAGTTTGCTAAAAATCCATCATTTAAGTAAAAAACTTGATGACCGTGAAGTGTTAAAAAATCTAAACTTTCAAATAGAAACAGGCAAAATTACAGGCTTAATAGGACGAAATGGTGCTGGTAAAACGACACTTTTAAGAACAATTGTTGGAATCCTATCACCTGATGAAGGTTCAATTCAAATTAATGATGTAGATATAAATGATTCACCTATTAATAGAAGACAAATAGCTTATATGAGTGATTCTACTAGCTTCATAAAACAATATAATGTGAATGAACTTATTACGATTTATGAAAATTCATATCCTAACTTCAATAAGTTTGCGTTTATGGAATCATTAAATAAATATAATTTACCTTTTGGTTCCCTTCGTAAATACTCTAAAGGTATGAGAACACTAATTTATTTATTATTGACCTTTTCTACAGGTGCAAATTATGTCATTTTAGATGAACCAACAAATGGCTTAGATCCAGTTGTTAAACGTACTGTTTTGCAATTAATCATTGAATATGCTAGCTCAAACTCGGTTGGGGTTTTAATCTCATCACATCACCTAGCTGAACTTGAAAAAATAATTGATCAATATTTATTTATTAAAGATGGAAGAATTAATTCAATTTCCACAATGGAAGAAAGTACGAACCAATTTTACAAACTACAAGTAGCATTTGAAAATGGTTTACCTAAACAATTTGAAGAAGACCCAGCAATTTCTGTATTCTCTAAAACTGGTAAAGTTGCCATTATCATTATTAATGGAAATAAGGATGAATTTATAAAACAAATGGAAAAGGCAAATCCACTTCTTTTAGAAGAACTTCCGTTGACATTAGAGGATTTATTTTTCATAAACGATGGAGGGGAATTATATGTTTAGTAAAGCATTATGGCTAATCCATTCTAAACAATCTCGACTTGCACTTATTTTATTATATCTTGTCTATCTAATCATCATTCCTTTTGGCTATTATAATAACACTGATGATTTAAATAAAGCATTACTAACAAATTCGAATAGTCCTTATCTATTTATCTCTGACTTTAGTACGCTAACATTTATGTCAGTAATCATTGTCTTAATTTTAAGCATCTTATTAATAGGCATCGGACGAAATACAGGTGGCATTGATTTTCAATTTTCACTTCCATACTCACCTAAGCAGATTTTTCTATCAAAATGGTTCTTTGGCATTGTTCATATTGTAATGGCAACTTTTAGCTTAATCATTTTAACACTATTAATCCATTACACTACTAATCTTCACAAATATATCGACGCATCATCATTTGCTACTATTTTTACTGTCATCTTACTTTTTACAATTGCTTTTTTTACGATTGGTCTGGCGATTGGAACGATTACAGGTCATTATTTTTCTCAAACGCTCTTCACTATTTTTACAATCTTCTCACCAAGTATTATATACTTTAGTATTTATTCAAATCTAAAGGGTGTTTTTAACCATGAACTATCTTACAACAACTTTGAAAAAAGTATAACTAGTTGGTCTATTCCATATCAAACAGGCTCTCTCTCAATTTCAAGAGATTTTAATGAAAACATCGTCCACTATCCAACTATTGATTATGGAAATTTAACAATAATCGTTCTTTATATTGTTGCTTTTTTACTAATTGGTATATTGTGTTATAACAGGAATGCGAATGTAAATAACGGAAAATTATTCGTGTATAAGAAATTCTCTTTATTCGTAAACGTTCTTTTTGTATACCTTGCAGCAACATTAATCGCTTTATTAACTTCTACCATTACGAATGGGAACAATACGATTATTTACTTGATCGGCTTAATAATTGGTACCGTAGTCGGCTATTTCTTCTATAAACGATTAAATAAATTTTTTGATTAACTTTAAATCTTTCAAATAAAAAGCGCTGGTTCTCAATATAAGAACCAGCGCCGTTTATTATGCAATAAAGTTTAAAGCAAACCGTACAAAGAATAATGCTGAAATTGCTACCATATATGGCGTGATTTCAGTTTTCTTACCTGCTGCCATTTTAACTAATGGATAAGCAATAAAACCAAATGCAATTCCGTCAATAATACTATATGTTAAAGGGATGAATGCTAAAATTAAGAAGGCTGGAATTGCCTCAGTAGGATCATCCAATTGAATATCTGTAATGTGTTTAACCATTAATGAACCGATTATGATTAAGATTGGTGCAATCGCAGATGTTGGAATATAAGCTATTAATGGCATAAATAATAAACAGCTTAAAAATAAAAATCCAGTTACAACAGATGTAAGTCCTGTTCTACCACCTGAACTAATACCTGCACTTCCTTCAACAGCAATTACTGTTGGACTAGTTCCAAGTATTCCTGATAATAAGATTCCAAACGCAGTTCCTTGAACAACCTTTTGTTGCTTATGCTCTTGGTTGATCATACTTAATTGCCCATGAATAATTCCGATTGATTCAAATAATACAACCATTGTCAGAGAAAATACTGCAATCCAAAATGGAAAACTCATCATATGAGTAAAGGTCAGTTGTCCGACAACTTCACTTGCAGATTTCATTGTAATTTTTGTTGTATCATGTGCTTTTTCAACTCCACCATGTAAAATGAATGAAATAATCGTACCTAAAATAACCGTGATTAAAAAGTTTGCAGGTACATTTTTAATAAATAGATAAATCGCAATCCCTAGTGTAATAACTGTTGCTAGTACATCGACGTTTGAAAAATTGGCAATCGATACAAACGTACTTTCATTTTTTACAACAATCCCACCAGCTTGAAGACCGATAAACGTTAAGAAAAACCCAATTCCAACTGTAATTGCACTTTTTAGTGATAATGGAATTGCCGTTGTTAATTTCTTAATTAATTTTGTGAATGATAAAATGAATAATAAGATTCCACTTATAAATACTACAGCAAGTGCTTCTTTCCAATTCATTCCCATTTCACCAACCATTGTATAAGTAAACAATGCGTTGATGCCCATTCCTGGTACTAATACTAAAGGCGAATTACTCCATAATCCCATCATAACGCTTCCAAAAAAAGCTGAAAGAATTGTGGCAATCATTGCACCTTGGAACGGTATACCTGCATCATGCAAAATTGTACTATTAACGGATAAAATATAAACAAGTGTTAAAAATGAAACAACACCTGCAATCATCTCCGTTTTAATGGTCGTACCGCTACCTTCAAGATTAAATTTTTTGTTCAATAAATTTTTCAAAGAAATTCCTCTCTTTATTTGGCTCCCTCTCCCACCCATGCAACGAGGCACTTTAAAATTATACTAAATATTAATCAATAATGATATAAGAAAATTTTTTTCTTTTTTGAGCATAAATTTGAAATAAATCACTAATTTTTTTCAACGCAAAGGAAGTTGTATGGTGCTGATTTCCACTACGGGATTCTCGCTTTCCATGGGGCGAGACCTGAGCCTCTTCGGCGATCCGAGGCCACTGAAAAACGCCATGATTTCAATACACGACAAGTAACAAGACTTATGAGGTAGCCTTGTTACTTCATTGCAAATTACTTACTAACTTGCATAACCTTCTCTATTCGGCGATCAGGCAATAACCACATAATCGCAACTATTACATAAATGATTTGAGCGAACGAAGGCCATATTAATGATGTGCAAACGCCAGTTAAATAACAAACTACCGATACTTTTCCTTTCCAATCATTACCTACAGCTAGTTTTAGCTTTGAATGCTTTCCCTCTATTTTGATAATGATCCCTTGTAATATAAAATATGCTATTGCAGCCAGTAAAAGGACTACACCATAAAGCATTGTAGGATAAGGCTTATAATGGTTTTCTCCCATCCAACCTGAAGCAAACGGGATTAGAGATAACCAGAAAAGTAAATGCAGATTTGCCCACATTATTGGACCTGTTACCTTTTGCAAAGTATGAATCATATGATGATGGTTGTTCCAGTATATACCGACATAAATGAAGCTTAATAAATAACTAAGAAAGGTTGGGAACATTTTTAATAAGTCTTGTATGTCGGGACTGTGTGGGATCTTAATTTCTAGGACCATAATCGTTATAATGATCGCGAGTACGCCGTCACTAAAAGCTTCCAGCCTATTTTTATTCATTATTTACACCTATACTTTTTGCCTTTTTTACTCCTTCAAACCCAAGTAGTATTTTCCAATGCTCATGCTCAATTGTAGCTTTTACTCTCTTTTTGGACATCAAATAACCTCATTCCTTATTCACATTAATATTTCTTTATAATTAAATTCTGTATTTTTTAATAAAATACCTTTTCAAAAATCTTGAAATGGAACAAGAAATGGATAAAATTGCCGGATGTCAATATACCTAGGTTAAGTTTATTGCATTCTGTTCTAAGAATGACTCATGTAGTAGACAAATAAAAAAGCTATTCCCATTTTAAGAGAATAGCTTTTAAAATTCTTATGCTTCCATAATTAAATCATAAACTAATGTAGGTTCTTCAACTTTTTCAGATGAAATTTTAATATTTTCTAGTAAGTCTTTTTCAACTTCACTAATATCTTCTGTGTTTGAATAAACAGTAACTAATGAATCGCCTTTTTTAACTGCATCTCCAACTTTTTTGTTTAGCATTAATCCAACTGCTAAATCGATGACAGATTCTTTCGTTGCACGGCCTGCACCTAGTTTCATCGCAGCCGTTCCAACTGCATCAGCAACGATTTGTGAAACATAACCATCTTGCTGTGCTACTACTTCTTGAACATATTTAGCTTGAGGTAATTTTGATGGGTCATCTACTACAGAGCCATCTCCACCTTGTGCTACTAAAAATGCTTTAAATACTTCTAAAGCTTTTCCATTTTTCATGTTTTCTAGAAGTTTAGCTCTTGCTTCCTCTAATGTTTCAGCTTTTTTAGCTAATACAACCATTTGACTACCTAAAATTAAGCATAATTCTTCTAAATCTTTTGGACCTTCACCTTTTAATGTGTCGATTGCTTCTTTTACTTCTAATGCATTACCAATCGCAAGACCTAATGGTTGGCTCATATCTGAAATAACTGCTACTGTTTGTCTTCCAACGTTGTTTCCGATTTTTACCATTGCTTTAGCTAAATCACGTGCATCTTCAATATCTTTCATGAATGCACCTGCACCTGTTTTAACATCTAAAACGATTGCATCTGCACCAGCAGCGATTTTTTTACTCATAATTGAGCTAGAAATTAATGGGATCGAGTTTACTGTTGCTGTTACATCACGTAAAGCATATAATTTTTTATCTGCAGGCGTTAAGTCACCAGTTTGTCCGATAACAGCTAATTTAATATCATTTACTTGTTTAGTAAATTCTTCTTCTGTTAATTCAACATGGAAACCTTCAACAGCTTCTAATTTATCGATTGTACCACCAGTGTGACCTAATCCACGTCCGCTCATTTTAGCAACTGGAATATCTAATGAAGCTACTAATGGGCCTAATACTAGTGTAGTTGTATCGCCTACTCCACCAGTTGAGTGCTTATCAACTTTGATTCCTTCAATATTTGAAAGATCAATTGTATCACCAGAATGAACCATAGCCATTGTTAAATCACTATATTCTTTTTCAGTCATTCCTTTTAAAAACACAGCCATTGCAAAAGCACTCATTTGATAATCAGGTACACTACCGTCAGTAAACCCATTGATTACAAAATTAATTTCTTCTGTTGTTAAAGTTTTTCCATCACGTTTTTTTTCAATTAAATCTACCATTCTCATTTTTGAAACGCCTCTTTCTTTTGTTTATTACTTCTAATTAAAAGTGACTCCTACATATGTAATGCAGAAGTCCTTTTTTATGTTGTAAATTTACTCATCAATAAAAAAATTTATATTAACCGATTTTGCGGATAATTTCTTTTACTAATGATAAAAACGATGCTCTTACTCTTTGTGTTGTTTCGATTACTTCCTCGTGGTTTAGAGGTTGATCTAAAATACCTGCTGCCATGTTTGAAATACATGAAATACCAAGTACTCTTAAATCAGCATGACGCGCAACGATAACCTCAGATACAGTTGACATACCAACAGCATCTGCACCTAATGTTCTAAACATGCGAATTTCAGCTGGTGTTTCATAAGAAGGGCCTGTTAATGCAGCGTAAACTCCTTCTTGCATCTTAACATTTACTTCTTGTGCAGCATTTTTTGCAAGCTCTCTTAATTCACGGTCATATGGATAAGACATGTCTACGAAACGAACACCTAATTCTGGGTTATTTGGGCCAATTAATGGGCTTGTGCCAGTAAAGTTAATGTGGTCTGTAATTAACATTAAATCACCAGGCTCAAATGAAGTGTTAACTCCACCTGCTGCATTCGTTACGATTAATTTTTCTACCCCTAGTTCTTTCATGATACGTACTGGGAATGTAACTTTTTCCATACTGTACCCTTCATAGAAGTGAACCCTTCCTTGCATTGCTACTACTTCAATACCATGAATTGTACCGAAAACTAATTGTCCTTCATGTCCTTCTACAGTCGATGTAGGATATTCTGGAATCGTATGATACGGTATTTTTTCTTGGTTTTCAATTTCATCTACAAGTATTCCTAAGCCTGACCCTAAAATCAATCCAATTTTAGGCTGTCTGTCAACTTTACTTTTTATAAAACTAGCGGCTTTATCGATATTCTCTTTATTCATTTGTAACTCCACCTTATCTCAATTTTTCTAAAAAACTTGATCCATGTGATGGCATTTTAAGATTAAAGTTTTCAGCTATAGTTGCCCCTACATCTGCAAAAGTTTTTGGAATGTTTAATTCCTTACCTTCTGAAAACTGTTTACTATAAACTAGTAACGGTACATATTCTCTTGTATGATCTGTACCTGTATATGTTGGATCATTTCCGTGATCGGCAGTAATCATCAATAAATCATCTTCTTTTAATAGTTCAAACACTTCAGGAAGTCTTGCATCATACTCTTCTAACGCTTTACCGTAACCTAGTGGATCTCTTCTATGACCAAAAACGGCATCGAAATCAACTAAATTTAAGAAGCTTAAACCAGTAAAGTCCATTTTTAATGTATCAACTAATTTATCCATTCCATCCATATTTGAAACTGTACGTAATGCTTTAGTGATTCCTTCACCATCAAAAATATCTGCTATTTTACCGATTGAGATTACGTCAAAATTCGCATCCTTTAACTCATTCATAACTGTACGTCCGAATGGTTTTAATGCATAGTCATGACGATTCGGTGTACGTTTAAAGTTTCCAGGTTCACCAACAAACGGTCTTGCGATAATTCTACCAATCATGTATGGATTATCTAATGTTAATTTACGTGCAATTTCACAATAACGGTATAAATCCTCTAAAGGTACAACTTCTTCGTGGGCTGCAATTTGTAAAACTGAATCAGCAGATGTGTAAACGATTAAATCGCCTGTTTTCATATGCTCTTCTCCAAGTTCTACTAAAATCTCTGTTCCAGAAGCTGGTTTATTCCCAATTATTTTACGGCCAAAATGACCTTCTAGTTCACTTATTAATTCTTTAGGAAATCCATCTGCAAATACCCTAAATGGCTTATCAATATGTAGACCCATGATTTCCCAGTGGCCAGTCATAGTGTCTTTCCCTACTGATGATTCTTCCATCTTTGTATAATAAGCAAGTGGGTGATCCGCTTTTGGAACCCCTTTCAATTCTCTGATATTACTTAAACCTAGTTTTGCCATATTCGGCATATGTAATCCATTCATTTCTTCAGCAATATGACCTAGTGTATCTGAACCAACATCATTAAATTTTTCTGCATCTGGAGCTTCACCAATCCCTACAGAATCCATAACAACGAGGAACACTCTATTAAATTTTCTATTCATTTGTTTTCCTCCTAACTCATCAAAACAAACTGAAACTAAAATCATCCGTCAGATGTCTGACAACTAAAGTATACTTATTGTCCTAATTCTTTTCAAGAAATATATTTTCCAATTTGTGTCTATTGATACTATATTTCCCCAGAATTATAGTAAATTGTCATAAATAATTCTTAAAAAAATTTCTTTTTTATCCAGTTGCTAATAAAGATGATATGTAAAATTTAACTCTTACATACCTAATCTAAAATAAAAAAGCCCAAGCTATAAAAGCTGGGCCTTTTTATGTATTAAGCTGTTTGATTTTGTGAATTTGCAACTTGATGCTTTTGTGCTTTTCTTCTAGCAACAATTGTACCAGCTCCAATTACAATTACAGTCATGACAATTTTAAATGCATAAATAATTGTTTTATTTTCAAAAACATCGTGAATCATTTTTTCATGAGTAATCATACCTGCTGCAGTCCAAGCTAAAATACCTGAACCAATTGTTGTAATAATTGGAAATTTGTTCATAATTTTCATTAATAATGAGCTTCCACCAACAATAATTGGGATTGAAATTAATATACCAATTACGATTGCAATTAAGCTACCATGTGATACACCTGCTAAAGCTAATACATTATCAAGACTCATTAGCGCATCAGCAATGATGATCGTTCTAACTGCTCCCCATAATGTTGCACCACTTTTAACATCGCCATGTTCAGAGTCATCGACTAATAATTTAAAAGCAATCCATAATAACATTAACCCACCGGCTGCATAAATAAACGGAATTTTTAATAGATACACGATTACTGCTGCAAATACGACACGAAGAGCAATTGCACCCATAGTACCAAATAAAACTGCTTTTTTCTTTTGTTCTGCTGGTAAGTTTTTCGCTGCTAATGCGATTAAAATTGCATTATCACCGCTTAATAACAGGTCGATAAAAATTACATTCAATAGTACTCCAATACTTAATCCGCCTAATAAATCCATGACTCTTCCCCCTTATAAAACTACTATTTTATTAAACAACCTGTACCCATGACTACAAAATAAAAAGACCTATGCCAATAGTAATAATTCTACGGCAAAGGTCTTGCTGAGCATACAAATGTATGCCAACAAAGCCGATGAGAATTTCTTCTCATGTAATGACGACTTTGTTTCAGGATCTCTCCTGACGCTACTCCCCTTTGGAGTATTCGATTGTTTATTAATAATATAATACTATTCTAACTAGTCCAATATGTCAATAGATTTTAATTCATTTTTAATCATTGTTTGTTTTAGTTTTTTATAGTTTTATTATATTTATTTACACGATTATTATCAATGTAAATAATTTACTTTTATTGCTTCGTTAAAATCTTTGGTCCATTACTTGTGATCGCTAATGTGTGCTCATATTGCGCTGAGTTCTTTGCATCTCTTGTTCTTGCTGTCCAACCATTACCATCCATTGTTGAATGCCAAGTACCAAGATTAATCATCGGCTCAATTGTAATAACCATTCCTTCACGAAGTCGTAAGCCTTTACCTGCCATACCAAAATGTGGGACATAAGGTTCTTCGTGTAAAGTCGGTCCAATTCCATGTCCTGTGAAATCACGCACAACAGAATATCCTAAAGATTCAGCATAAGATTGGATTGCAAAGCCGATATCGCCTAAACGATTACCAACTTGCGCTTGTTCAATTCCTTTATATAAGCATTCTTCCGTTACCTTTAACAAATCCTTGTTTTCTTTAGAAATATTTCCTACACCGTATGTCCAAGCTGAGTCAGCTAGTGCTCCATTTAAATTTACAACCATATCGATTGTAACAATATCTCCTTCTTTTAAAGCTTTTTTGCGAGGAAATCCATGGCAAATTTCATCATTTATTGAGGCACATGTTGCATATTCATATCCTCTATATCCTTTTTGCTCAGGTTTTGCTCCATTTTCTGCTAAAAATTTCTCTACAAATTGATTGATTTCCCAAGTTGTAATGCCTGGTCTAATCATTTTTGCAATTTCCTTATGTGTAGCAGCTAATACTTTCCCGGCTTCATTCATTAAGTTAATTTCACGTTCAGTCTTAATCGTAATCATTTAATTCATCCTCTCAAATCGCCTAGTTCAGTTTATATATGATTAATTTAATATATTATGCTTTTAGCAATATAACAATCATTTCCCAAGAAAAAAGAGCTTAAATTAAGCTCTTGGAGTGTAGAAAATACTAAAAATTTGATTTCCAGACTAATTGCGAGCGCTTTTCTTTCGAGGAGCGGAGTTACCCTCACACGGTAATGAGCACCGCTCAACAGGCGAAGCAACGAAGAAAGCGAGCGCTTGGCGGACAGTCTGAAAGCTTAAATTTAAGCTCTTGGATGAAACTCTTTATAAACATCCTTAAGTCTATTCTTCGTAACATGTGTATAGATCTGTGTCGTAGAAATATCTGCATGTCCTAGCATTTCTTGGACCGATCTTAAATCTGCTCCATTTTCTAATAAATGGGTTGCAAATGAATGGCGTAAAGTATGTGGAGTTAATTCGTGCTGAATATTTGCTTTTTCAGCCTGTTTTTTTAAGTTTTTCCAAAAACCTTGCCTAGACATCCTATTTCCATGATGATTTAGAAATAATGCATCATTACTTTTTTTACCGGACAATTCTTTTCGAGCCATTTTTAAATAATTTTCAATTGATTCAATTGCAAGTTTACCTAAAGGAATAATTCTTTCTTTACTTCCTTTACCTAAACATCTAACAAACCCCATCGTTAAATTTGCATCAGAAAGATTTAAAGATAATAGTTCTGATACACGCATACCAGTCGCATACAATAATTCTAACATTGCCTTATCTCTTATTCCAAATGTAGAGCTATCAGGTACTTCTAATAAGGCCTCAACTTCCTGGAGTGATAAAACCTTTGGAAGTACTTTTGGTGCTTTTGGAATTTCGATTAATAGTGAAGGATCATCTTTCATCCCATCAACTTCACGAATTAAAAATTGATGAAATGAGCGAATTGTGGCCAATTGACGAGCCATTGTCCTTGCTGTCAAATCTCTTTCCTTTAAATATTTTAAATAACTAATAATATGTATCCTAGTTATGTTTGAAAGACCATTTATATTTTCAACAACGTCTAAATATTTTCCATAGCTCTCTAAGTCCTTACCATATGATAGAATTGTATTTTTAGATAAACCTTTTTCAACCTGAATAAAATGGATAAAGTCCTCAGTTGCAAAATCAAATTCTTTTTTAAAAGGTGTTTTATCAGTCGTTGTCACATTACATTACTCCCCGTTTTGATAAAACCGTACCAATTGGTTAAAAGCACCATCCTTTTGATGAGTGTCCACCTTTAACATTGAGCCTTCTGGTCGGTCATATCGATGCATATTTTCATATTCAGAATGAATCCATTGAATAGCAAAATAAAATAATATTGTACAAGTAATGAATAAAATTGCAACTTTTATTACATTAAAAACGATACTAGCTCTTTTTTTCATATGACCACCACCTTTTTGCTAGAAGTAAAGACATCATTACTACATACTATGCAAAAATAGGACAAATCATACTTCATTTGATCGTAAAAATCACCTTTAATCATTACAAGCGTCTTTTTTAGAACATGAAAAAGAGCAGACTCTTTTCTCGAAACTGCTCCACTTTTTAGGAATTAAAATAAAATGATTTTTAATTAAATTAAAATCATTTTATTATTCTTCGTTTTGATCATGGCATCGATGACACACACCATGAAATGATAACCGATGATCTTTAATTTTAAAATTCCAACGTTCTTCAACTGTCTTTTCAACTTCACTTAATAGATTTTCATGAATTTCATCTACTGCTCCACAAACTGTGCAAATTAAATGATGGTGAAAATGTTGAGCACCTTCATGTCGTAAGTCGTATCTAGAAACGCCATCACCAAAATTTATTTTATCAACAATTGTTAACTCAGTTAGTAATTCTAACGTACGATAAACAGTAGCAAGTCCAATTTCCGGCGATTTTTCTTTCACTAGGAGGTAAACATCTTCTGCACTTAGGTGATCTTCTTCGTTCTCTAATAAAACACGAACCGTAGATTCCCGTTGTGGTGTTAATTTATATCCTGCTAAATGTAGTTGTTTCTTTATTCGTTCAACTCGTTCTTCCATTCTTTTCACTCCCTCGCCACTTGATAATAATTATAACAAAGAAAGAGAAAGTGTCAAAAATTATTTGTTAATTTTTTGAGACAATTATTTCTGAGATCGCTTTTAAAAAAAATGTTGAACCATATGCTTCAATAATACTTGCAATACTTAAGCAAACTGCAACCAATCCAAAAACAATTGAATACGAGACTAATTGTTTCATAATTGGTTCATTATCATTTTTAATAAATTGCTTTCGAATCATTCGAATGGAAAGCTGCACAGCTAAAACTGTCAGTAGTATATATAATGGTAATACGATTACATTTTGTGGGAAAACAGAAGAAAATGCTAATAAAATACCGTGCCAACCTAATTGATTCACTAAAAAACCAACTGTAAATCCAACTACCAATCCTTTCATAAATAATAAAATGAGAATGATTGGTAACCCAATTATTGAAATTCCTAAAATCCAAATTAATGCCAAAAATTTCAAGTGTGAAGAATAACTAGATACAAACACTTCATTTCCACTAATATAGTCTCCATTATTAACTTGTCCAAAAAAATGTGTGATAAAAGAAAGAACATCTTGCTTTTGACTCACATTCATACTGTTTACAATGACTGCTCCAAATACGACACCAAAAAGTAAGATCACACTAACAAAAATATAGAGTGACGTATAATCTTTAACATGTTTTTTCATCGTTGATTGGACTGAGCTTCTTGTCATGATATCATCTCCTGCACTATATTCTCTTTTCATTCTATGAGTGGACAAGTAATTTATTCGTTTTATTTATAAAAGTCCAAATATTTTACACATCAATCTTTCTATTTATAATTAAGAAGGCTCTGACATTTAAATGTTGATTTTTGGAATAAAAAAGTATGTCTAATTAGACAAACTTAAACTCTGTTGAGAAAAGAACTCGTTAATCAATTAGCCATATTTTTAAAGTAAAAGAAGCTGTATGTGGCTGATTTCCACTACAGGCTTCTCGCTTACCAATGGGCGAGACCTGAGCCTCCTCGGCATTGCCTGCGGGGTCTCAGCCTTCCCGCATCTCCCATAGGAGTCGAGAACCCTTCCGTTCCAACCAACTACTCAAAATAAAAAAGGATGCTATAAAAACCTTAATATTCCCCCTTTTCTTAGAGGAAAATAGAAATTAAATACTCTGTTTTTTTGCTAATATCGGCAAATCGGCAACTTATTAACTAATAATTAATTTTCTTCTTCAAACAATTAATTGCTCAATATTTTATATTCTGAAAAAAGAAATTGCTAAAGTTTGTCAGTATTCCACAAACAAATTATCTAATGAATAACATCATCAAAAGATTACAAATTTACAATCAAGTAGATCGTTTAGTAACATTTAAACAATCAAAATACCCTATGTTTCTAATAATTTGTTTTGCCTTACATTAAAACTCCTTTTAAAAAAACACTATTCTTTATATATATCAATTTGATGCCTTTATAGTTTGGGGGATTGCTGCCTCTATCAAAAGAATTCTCAATCGTCCTAATTCAAATAACAGAAAAAAGCTGTTAAAGTCTCATTTGACTTAAACAGCTTTTTTAATACAACAAATCAATTTGTTTTTTAATAATATGACTGATTGATTTTGCATTTTCTTCATTATTTCCATAAATAGATGAGTGGGTATAGCCTTCAAGTGTATGATGGCTTCCTCGATTCGTTGTTTCACAATATTCTTTATGATATTTTTCAACTTTATTTAGTAATTCCTTTTTTTTCTTTGCGTTAAATTGTAAACCACTTTGATTCGAAGCGGTTAATACTAATAAAGGAGTATTTATTTTTATTTTTAATGCTTCCTTTATACGACTGTTACTATAATTTAAGTTTTTCCATTCACTAACAACCGTCTTCCAATGTTTAAAGCTTTTTATAGAGCTAATTATTTCAGACTGATTTTCTGGGGTCGTGTTCATTATTTTATGTATGAACTTATTTGGAATGGCCTTAGTAAGGTTAATTTGATTCGCTTTCTTCATCATTAATGCAAATTGATACAATAATTTATCATATATTTTCTGCTCATGTTCCTCAAGTGTCGGATGGGTAGGATCAAGTAAAATCATTGATTGAATTGCATTTGGAAAAAGACGAGACAATTGAAACATAATATATGCACCTAAAGAATGTCCTATAGCAATCAATGGACTATTAATATTTAATGCTAGTAACAAATCATAACATTCAAATGCCTGTTGCTCTGTAGACCGTTCTGTCGTCCAAATACCGCTTTTTCCATACCCTAATCGATCGTATGTTATCACTTTGGCATACTTACTCAACTCATCTTGTAAATATCTCCACTGATGAAGTGTATGCATCATTCCGCATTCTAAAAGTACTGTAACTTTACCATCGCCTTTTATTCGAACGTGATATGTACCAAGCTCGCCAGTAACAAACAATATAACCAGCTCCAATTAGTAGGTTTGTACAATATGTCATTTTTATATTCTGTACATATATATAGATAGATTATACTCAATGAATGTGGACGTATTCAATTTTGAAGGTTTAAATTTCCACTTTTATTAACTTCATTTAAGCCCAATTCATAATTTTGATTAAAAATTTAATTTTATATAGGACAACCATAAAAACAAATAAGTATCAATCAACCATCTTACATTAGTGTCTTTGTTATTTATTTATCCTTAAAACCAACTAATGAAATAAAAAAGAGCTTAGAAAAACTTTAAGAGTTTCTCTAAGCTCTTTACCGTTAAAACTATTTAAATCGTTTCTTTTTTCACTTCATATGCTTCTTTTACTTCTTGATAAAATTGAGCTTGTGTTGCATAAAAATATGGTGCTACATAAAATGAAGCAAGGAATAAAGTAATAATTACTAATAGAGCCCAACCGATAAATGAAAGTCCTAATAAAAAGAATTTCCATTTATACCCGTACATCATTTTTCTACTTAACGTAATTGCATCTAATGGTTTCATGTCTGGATAATCTTTTAAGATATATCCAACTTGTGAATAAGCTAGAGCCTTAATAATTCCAGGGATTATTAGTAATATAGACCATAGGATTGTAAATACAACTACTAAAAATCCAACTAAAATCGCTCGAATAAATTGATGCCCACTTTTAAAATAGTAAAATAAGTCCGATATACTTTTCTCTTCATCACGAATGATTCTTAAAAAGTAAACAATTAAACCATAGCCTAGTAAAGTATTAACGAACCCAGAAATTATCTCAATTATCGTTTGCGCTCCAGCAGGAATTAGTTTTTGTTCATCAGCGTTTGGAAAAATTGTCCCAGTATAATGCTGATTAACTGGTCCAGTAAGTACCGTATGAAGTAATCCTTCTATAATTACAAAAACCACGAGAAATAATATAGCTTTTCCCCAATTACCAGCTAGTCTACTCTTAGCTGTTCTTTTAATTGCTGAAATTCTCATTTGCTCATTCCTCTCATAAAATGTCACTTTATTTTATGATGATATCGCAAACATATGAGAACAATTTCGAATTTACCTTTAATCCTTTTGTAATAATTGTAAATATTGAACCGCAAAACATGTTTTCGCGTCATGTATAGAACCTTTTTTTAACTCTTCAAGACATTCATCTAATGATAGCTCAAAAATTTCGACAAATTCATCTTCGTCTAAAGCTGCACTATTTTCTAATTTCTTTAATCCTTTTGCTACATATATATGTATGTACTCGTCTGCAAAACCAGGAGATGTGTAAAAAGATTGTATATGCTCCCACTCATCTGCAACATAGCTAGTTTCTTCTTCTAACTCTCGTTTAGCAGTAATTAGTGGCTCTTCTCCTTTTTCTAATTTACCGGCTGGTATTTCTAAAAGACTTCTTTCTAATGCTTTTCGATACTGTTCCACAAAAACAATTTTGCCTTCATCAGTAATTGGAATGACCGCTACTGCGCCAGGATGTTTCACGATTTCACGTGTACTTGTATTTCCATTCGGCAATTCAACTTTTTGATGATATAGCGATATAACTTTCCCAGTGAAAATTTTTTCTTCTGACAGAGTTTTTTCTTCAAATTTTTTCATTTTTTTCATCACCTTGTTCTATTTAATATGGTTGTCACATACATTTTATCATTTATTTAATTAAAATACTTTCTGAAACGAGGTAGTATGATGAAAATGTGTATGACAGAAAATTCTGTTGTTTTAGTCGGATCCAAAACAGAAATTTTAAAAACGCTTCAAGTTATGAGCATGCAATATAAAACTGTCCAGGAATGGATCCAAAACGCGAATGGCAAGTCGTTGTTTGTTGTAAAATAACTTTTTTTTCCCTACAATTAAATTTGGAGGGATTATCATGAAAAAACGTAAGCTTGGTTCTACATTATTACAAATATCCGAAATTGGTTTAGGTTGTATGTCTCTTGGAACGGAAGATAACGAGGCTATTTCAACTATACATGCGGCAATCGATGCTGGAATTAATTATTTTGATACTGCTGATTTATATGATTTTGGTAAAAATGAAGAAATCGTTGGAAAAGGTATAAAGGGCAAACGAGATCAAGTAATTCTTGCAACAAAAGTCGGAAACCGATGGAATAACTCAAATGATAAATGGCATTGGGATCCATCTGGTGTATATATTAAGGAAGCTGTTAAAGATAGTTTGCGTAGACTAAATACCGATTATATTGATTATTACCAGTTACATGGAGGAACAATTGAAGATCAATACGAAGAAACGGTTTACACTTTCGAGGAACTAGTAAAAGAAGGAGTAATTCGCTATTACGGAATTTCTTCAATTCGTCCGAATGTAATCAATCGCTTTGTAGATCACTCTTCAATCCAAGGCGTTATGATGCAATATAATGTATTAGAGCGTAGACCTGAAGAATTTTTTCCACGTTTTGAAAAAAACAATATTTCTGTCATTGCACGCGGTTCTGTAGCAAAAGGTCTTTTAACAAGTAATTGGGAAAAGAAATTATCTAATAAAGGTTACTTATCGTATTCAGAAAATGAATGTAAAGAAACGATTCTCAAACTGAGCCAACTGCTTGAAGAAGAACAATCCCTACATAGCTTAGCTTTGCATTATTTGCTACATCATAATGTCGTTTCCTCTTTAGCTGTTGGAGCTAGAAATAAAGAGCAATTATTAGATAATATAAAAGCCTACGATGCAAAACCTTTAAGTACACAACAAATCACACAAATCCAAGCAATTTCTCATTTATCAAAATATGAGGAGCATCGTTAAACTACTCCTTCCTACTATGGAAGGAGTCTTAATTCTTCCATTTCCCAGCTTTTTTATCGATTTCTTCTATAAACTCTTTTCTCCCTCTTTTATATTCTTTTTTGTTTTTAGGAAATTTTTTAGCAAGTTCAGTTTTTAGTTTTATATATTCCATTGCTTGATCAGTATGAGCAATCATATATTCCCTAAATGCGATATTACGTTCAATTGCATTATTTCCTTCAGCAAAGACATGAATATGAAAACTGCAATTATCTTCACACTTTATAAAAAATCTTCTATTTTGATTTGAATGATCACCCATTTGTTCATAACCTAATGTTTTTAGTACATCACCATATTCATCAAACTGATTTAAGCTTTTCACAACAATCATTAAATCAATAATCGGGTCAGCAAACATATTAGGAATTGAGGTGCTTCCTATATGATAAATTGCTACTTTCTCAGGTAATAATATTTCAATTGCCTTTTTTTCAGTTTGAAAATCAGCTTCCCACGAAGTACGATAAGGTACTATTTCAATTTGCTTTTTCATCATTAACACCTACATTTTATTTTTGAATGCATTTTTACTTTTATTTTATTATTCCCGACTTAATCCATGTAAAACAACATGAAAAAACCTTAAAAATCATAATTTGGTATTAAATTAAGTTTTGGTTAAAATACTCACATTTTCTTCTTTAATTGGTTTTTTTTTATTATAATTATTTTAGTTACTAAGATATTTAGTTACGTTAACTTTTTTATAAGTACTTCTTGTATTTTAAGGAGAGAATGAAATGTCAGAGAATCAAATCATCAGAAGTGAATTTATTCCGTCACTAATAATGGAGTTTAGAAAATTTAGCACCTCACTCGTTCTTTTTAACGAAGGGCTCGCCTCTAAACTCCATTTAAATGCGACTGATTTAAGATGTAGAGAACTACTTTACCATACTGGTCCGATAACAGCTGGAAAGTTATCTCAATTAACCCATCTTACTACCGGTGCAATAACGGGCGTAATCGACCGACTTGAGAAAGTCAACTTAGTTGAACGAATTCAAGATCCTAATGACCGTAGACGCGTAATTATTCACCCTGTGTATGATCGGGATGATGAGCTAGCAGATCTTTTTAAACCATTATCTGACTCTCTTTCTAATATTTTTAACCAGTATGATGACAAAGAGTTAACATTATTATTTAAATTTTGGAATGATATTAATGAGTTACTTCCAAAAGAGACACAAAAATTAAATAGCAATAAGGGGGAAACTTAATGGTTTCAAAAGAAAGTAAGGTTGGCTTTGTCGTAGCCGGTTTATTATTAGGAATGTTAATGGCCGCTATGGATAATACAATTGTTTCAGCTTCCATGCCAACAATTGTCGGAGAACTAGGTGGGTTAGATCAATTTATTTGGGTAACTTCAGCATATTTAGTTGCTACTATGGCAAGTATGCCAATCTTTGGTAAGTTATCAGATATGTATGGACGTAAACGCTTTTATTTATTAGGACTTATCATTTTCTTAATTGGTTCTGCATTATGTGGAACAGCAAATAGCATTGTTCAATTAAGTATTTATCGTGCAATTCAAGGGATTGGTGGAGGCTCTCTAATGCCGATTGCCTTTACTATCATTTTCGATATTTTCCCTCCTGAAAAACGAGGAAAAATGACTGGTTTATTCGGTGCAGTTTTTGGTCTTTCTAGTGTATTTGGACCATTATTAGGTGCTTATATTACTGATCAAATTGATTGGCGTTGGATTTTCTACATCAACTTACCATTAGGTATTATTTCTTTATATTTAATTTCTCAGTTTTATAAAGAAAATCTTCATCTTAGAAAACTTAAAATCGACTGGTTGGGTGCGATTACGCTTGTCGGTTCAGTTGTAAGCTTAATGTTCGCACTTGAACTTGGTGGAAATGAATATGATTGGAATTCTGGTCCAATTATTACCTTATTTGCAGTCTTTGCAGTTCTGTTTATCGCTTTTATTATTATTGAAAGAAAAGTTGAGGAGCCAATTATTTCATTTAGTTTATTTAAAAAGCAACTATTTGCGGCAACTCAAGGTGTAGCATTTTTCTACGGTTCTGCTTTCATTATTACGACTGTATTAATACCACTTTTTGTTCAATCAGTATACGGTGGTTCAGCTACAAACTCTGGTATCATTTTAATTCCGATGATGCTTGGTTCAGTTGTTGGTAGCCAGGTAGCAGGTCAATCAGTACGCAAGTTTAGTTATAGAAGCATCATGTTAGTTTCTGTTGTCTTATTCTTCATTGGAATGTATTTATTAAGTACATTAGGTACAGATACTGCTCGTTCAACTGTAACATTTTACATGATCATCGCTGGTCTTGGAATGGGTTGTTCATTCTCATTATTAAGTATGGCAACTCAACACAAAATCGAACCTCAAAAGCGAGGAATTGCTACATCAACAAATACCTTCTTTAGAACATTAGGTATGACAATCGGTGTAACAATCTTTGGTACGATTCAAAACCACGTATTTAAAAATAAATTAAGTGATTTACTAGGTAATTTAGGTGCATTTGGCAAAGTTGATTCACGTGCTTTATTATCAGCTGATGCAAGAGCTAAAATTCCACCTGAAGTACTTCATAAAATCTCAGAAGCAATGGCACATTCAGTTGCAACTACTTTTAAATGGACATTAATTCCGATCACATTAGGATTTATCGCTATTATCCTAATGGGTAAAGAAAAATTAACATTTGAAGTTAAAGAAAATCGTGCGAAAAAAGCTCAATAAACGAAAACCCGCAAGTAAATTACATTACTTGCGGGTTTTTTGTGTAATTTGTTGATAAATCGACGAACATTGACCATTTATCAACGAGTTTTAGTGATTTATCAACGGGATTCAGTCATATATCAACGAACATTGGACATATATCAACGAAGTTCACAACTTTATCAATATAGTTCACATTTTGTTCTATTTTCTCTCTCATACTAATTGAAGCTGCTATTACTTTTCGTCTTTCGCAACGCCACCGACAGACCAATTTTCTTTTTGGAATTCGTTAATTAAGATCCTTACTTGTGGTGGCTGAACGTCTAGTGTACGACAAACTACTTCATTAATTTCCCTCATTAATTGCTTTTTCAACTCTGTACTTCTACCTTCAAGCAATTGAATTTGAATGATTGGCATAAAATATTACCTCGTTACTTGAAGTGACATTGTATCGATTCCTTCAAAACGAGCTTCTACGATATCACCATCGCCAACATGAATTGCTTCTGTAATACCACCAGTTAAAATAATCATCCCTGGCTCGATTTGTTCACCGTTTTTACTCAACATCTGTACTAACTTTACGACAGATTCAACAGGATGATCTAGTACATCGGAGCTTACACCACTTTGTACTTTTTCGCCATTTTTATATAATTCAACATTAATTTGATCCCACGAAGTATATGTAGGTGAATATTGTTGTTTTCCAATGATAAATTTTGATGAAGATGCATTATCTGCTACTACATCTGTAAGTGTAAATGAGAAGTTTTTATAACGACTATCGATTACCTCTAATGCAGGTACGATATACTCAGTTGCTTCCCATACATCTTTAGCTGTTACATCTGATCCAAATAATGGCTTGTTAATCATAAATGCAATTTCTGGCTCAACTCTTGGATGGATTGATCCTTCCATCTTTAATTCATTTTCTTCTAATTCCATTGATTTCGTTAAGCGGCCATAGATTGGCTCATCAACATTAACTGATTTTTGTTTGGCAATACTTGTTAGACCCATTTTCCAACCAATTAATGGATCACCATTTTCAATCGCATAATCAATACTTAATTTTTGAATCTCATAAGCATTATTTACGTTTAACTCTGGATGTTCAATCGTAATTTTATCCATTTCTAACCCATTTTTTTGGTGCATATATATATTTTTCGCGATTTCAGTAATCATTTGATTAAACTCCTCTCAAAAAACAGACAATTTTTTATTTGCTAGCATGCATGCTACTTCTTGAATCATGTCTTCTTGCCCACCAACTACTTTTTGTTTTCCTAATTCAATTAAGATATCTCTTGCATCAACATTCCACTTTTTTGCTGCTCGATTTGCATGTAATAGGAAGCTTGAATACACACCTGCATATCCTAAAATCAGGCTTCCCTTTGTAACCTCTTGTGGTGTTTGTAAAATTGGTGCCACAATGTCTTCTGCTAAGTCCATCATTTTATAGAAATCAATTCCTGTCTTGATTCCTAAGCGCTCTAATACACCAATTAATACTTCAGTTTGAGTATTTCCTGCTCCAGCCCCTAAGCAACGAACGCTACCGTCAATTCTAGTTGCTCCTTCTTCAATCGCTACTAATGTATTTGCCATCGCTAGAGAAAGATTATTATGAGCATGGAATCCAACTTCAATATCAAGTGACCCTCGTAAAGCAGCAATACGCTCTTTTACTTCATGTGGAAGAAATGCACCTGCAGAGTCGACCATATATACAACATCCGCACCATAGCTTTCCATCAATTTTGCTTGCTCTACTAATTTCTCTACTGATGCCATATGAGACATCATTAAAAATCCTACAGTTTCTAATCCAAGCTCTTTTGACATTGAGATATGTTGTTTCGAAACATCTGCTTCAGTTACATGTGTAGCTATACGAGCCATTTTTGCTCCTATACCTGCTGCTGTTTTCAATTCTTTTACTGTTCCAATACCAGGTAATAGTAAAACAGCAATCTTTGAATGATTACATGCATTTACCGCTGCTTCGATCAATTCAAATTCATTTGTTGTCGATAAACCATATTGTAATGAAGAACCACCTAAACCGTCTCCATGTGATACTTCAATAAAAGGCATTTTTGCATCATCAAGAGCCTTTGCTATTCTTACTACTTGGTCTACAGTATACGAATGGGCAATTGCATGGCTTCCATCTCTAAGTGCTACTTCAGTTACAATGATCTCTTTTCCAAACATTGCACTCCCTCACTTTCTTTCATACTTTGTTTAAACAGTTTTTACAACTTCATATTGCGCAATCTCTTCTGCTACTCTTACTGCTGATGCAGTCATAATATCCAAGTTCCCTGCATAGCTAGGTAAGTAGTCACCCGAACCTTGAACTTCTAAATAAACTGTTACAGTGGAACCATCTATAATCGGGTCCATTCTTAATCGGTATCCAGGTACATATTCTTGAACTTTTTTAACCATTTGTTTTACTGAATTAATCATGCTTTCATGGTTAAAATCTTCATTTGTTACCTTGCAATAAACTGTATCTCTCATCATAATTGGTGGCTCTGCTGGATTTAAAATAATAATCGCTTTTCCTTTTTTAGCTCCACCAATCTCTTCTAGGCCTTTAGCTGTTGTTACAGTAAACTCATCGATATTTGCACGTGTTCCAGGTCCGGCACTTTTGCTGCTGATCGTTGCAACGATTTCTGCGTATTCAACCTCTGCAATTTGACTAATCGAATGCACAACTGGGATCGTTGCTTGCCCACCACAAGTTATTAAATTGACATTGCCTTCTACTATATGTGAACCTAAATTGACTGGCGGTACAACAAATGGTCCAATTGCAGCAGGCGTTAAATCGATGACACGTTTCTTTAATTCACCTAATACTTTTGCATGATGAAAATGTGCTTTAGCAGATGTCGCATCAAACAATAAATCAGCCATTTCTTTTCTTTCAACAAAACCTTGTATACCATTATCAATTACTTCAATTCCCATTTCCTTTGCACGATTTAATCCATCAGATTCTGGATCAATTCCAATCATCACCGTTAACTCAAGGAATGGATTATTTTGTAATTTCATCATTAAATCTGTACCAATATTACCCGAACCAATGATTCCAACCTTTAACTTATTCATAAATTCACCTCATTTATTTAAATGAAATCGATACATCACCTAGTAAAGGAAACTTTGCAGTAAATTTGTCACCAGCATTTGCATTTATTGCAGCTGATAAGGCCCCAGATAAAATAATTTCACCAGCGTTTAGCGAAATCCTAAACTCGCTTAGTTTATTCGCTAACCATGCTACACAATGAATTGGGTTGCCTAGCACTGCTTCTCCCTTACCAGAATTCATCAGTTCATCGTTACAATATAGATCCATCGCGACATTCGGTAAATCGATTTCCTTTACATCGAAACGCTCATTTCCAAGAACAAATAAACAGGAAGAAGCGTTATCAGCGACTGTATCCTCTAAGCGGATTTTCCAATTTTCAATTCTACTATCAACTACCTCTATAGCAGGCACAATATAATCCGTTGCATCAACTACGTCCTCAAACGTAACATTTGGACCGATTAAATCCTTTTTTAAAACAAATGCAATCTCAGCTTCTACTTTTGGTAAAATCATATTTCCAACTTGAACTTCACCAAAATTAGGGATATTCATATCTGTTAATAAGTGACCGTAATCTGGTTCATCTACCCCTAATAGCTCTTGCATAGCAATCGATGTTAATCCTATTTTTTTGCCAATAATTTTCTGGCCTTTTTTCAATTTTTCTTCAATATTTGTTAATTGAATTTGATAGGCTTCTCTCTCTGTTAATCCAGGATAAATCTCAGTTAAAGCTTTTATACTAACTCCAGTCTCTTCTGCTTCTTGTAGCAGAATCATTAGCTCGTCTACACTAGTAATTTTCACGGTCTTCACCCCTTTGGATTTTTATAATTTAATCGTGATATTCGATAATTCACTATAAAACTCGAAGCTATGAACTCCACCTTCACGACCTAAACCACTTTGTTTCATCCCTCCAAAAGGTGTACGTAGATCTCTTAAGTACCAAGTGTTTACCCAAATAATTCCGGCTTCAATTTGATGTGCAACACGATGAGCTCTGCGCAAATCATTTGTCCAAATTGTTGCGCCTAAACCATAGTGAGTATCATTTGCCCATTCAATTACTTCATCTTCCGTATCAAACGGCATAACTGTTACTACTGGCCCGAATATCTCTTCTCTAACACATCTAGAATCACGACTTAAACCAGTAATAATTGTAGGTGAGATAAAGCATCCTTTTTCGATTGATGCTGGTCTACTTCCTCCAGTTAAAATCTTGCCACCTTCTTCTTTGGCAATCTCGATATAAGATAATACTTTTTCGTAATGTTCTTTACTAATAACCGCACCGACTTTTGTACCTTCTTCAAACGGATCACCAATTTTTAATTCGTTTGTTTTCGCTACAAATTTATTAATAAACTCCTCAAAGATTGATCTCTGTACATAAATTCGAGATCCACATAAACAAACCTCTCCTTGATTCATAAACGATGATTTTAAAGTTGTTTCAATTACTTCATCTAAATCAGAATCTGCAAAGATAATGTTTGGATTTTTACCGCCAAGCTCAAACGATAATTTTTTTAATGTTGGAGCTGCCGCCTTCATAATTGCTGTACCTGTTTTTGTTTCACCAGTAAATGTAATTGCATCAACATCGCTATGCTCTGTTAAAGCAGCGCCTGCAGCATTTGCCCCAAATCCGTGTACAACATTTACTACTCCATCCGGTACACCTGCATCTTTACAAATTTCAGCTAAAACAGTTGCTGTCATCGGTGTCCATTCTGCTGGTTTCATAACTGCTGTATTTCCTGCTGCTAAACACGGAGCTAGCTTCCAGGTTAGTAGTAATAACGGTAGATTCCATGGGTTAATCATCCCGACTACTCCAACTGGTCTACGATATGTATAATGCAGGGCTGTTTGATCTTGGATGTGAGATTCAGAGCTTAATGTTGTAATATAGTCAGCGAAAAAGTAGAAATTATGAGCAGATCTAGTAATATCAACTTCTAAAGCAAGATCGTATGGCTTTCCAGTATCCATTGCCTCTAAAGCTGCTAGCTCTTCTTTTCGTGCTAATATTCCATCACCAATTTTTCTTAAAACTGCCGCTCTTTGATTGCTAGTAAATTGCTTCCATTCACCTTTTAGCGCTCGTTTTGCTGCTTTTACAGCTAAATCAATTTCTAGCTCTCCACCTTCAGAAACAGAACCTAAAACTTCTTCGGTTGCAGGATTTATATTTAAAAATGTTTTTTGATTATATGAAGGAATAGATTGTCCATCAATAAAGTGCTTACAATCAATCGGTAATGTTTTATTTTTTTTCTCAGTAACTTGCATAATAGGCACCTACCATTCTAATAGAATAAAAGGTGACACGAGTGCCACCAAATTTTTTTAATCCTCTATTTCTACAACCATTTCAATTTCGATCGCTGTATTATGCGGAAGCTGAGCCATCCCAACAGCTGATCTAGCATGTTTTCCTCTTTCACCAAATACTTCTACTAAAAGATCAGAAGCCCCATTCATCACCTTAGGATGATCATAGAAATCTTCTGTACTATTTACGAAGCCTAAAATTTTTACAATTCGCTTTACTTTTGAAAGGTCACCTAATTCGTACTTTAATACACTAATTAAATTTAACATTGACTCTCGAGAAGCTGCGTATCCTTCCTCGAGCGTTAATTCACGACCAAGTTTGCCACGATATTCGTCTACTCCTTGACCCGATGTAAATAGTAGATTACCAGTGCGTACAGACTTAACATAGTTTCCTGATGCAGGTCTAATCGGTTTAATTGTATAGCCTAAACTTATTAATCTATCTTCTGGAGTCAATACTTTGTTTTCCATGGAGTAAATCCGCCTCCTTTATATTTAAAAATTTCAGAGCATTTTTTCCTAAAATAGCATCTTTCATTTCTTTATTAAGATCCATTTGATTAATCACCCTTCCAGGTGGCGTTTCTCTTAATAGGAAAGGATAATCTGAACCCATCACAATTTTGTCATAACCGAAACGGTTAATTAAAAATTGAATATTAATAGGATCATAGTGAAGCGAATCAAAATAGAAATTAGTTACGTAATGACTTGGTGGATAGGCTGTTTTCCTCAAGTGTGGCCATACTTTCCAGCCTTGATCTAGCCTAGGTAGAATAAATGGGAATGAACCTCCACCATGGGCAAAGCAAATCTTTAATTTTGGATATTTTTCAATGACTCCACCAAATGTTAAGCTAGCAGCCGCTAAAGCTGTTTCGCTCGGCATTCCGACCGTGTACATAAAATTATGATCTGGAGTACGGTCTTTCGCTAATGTTTCCCATGGATGAATAAACAATGGTACATTCCATTTTTCAGCCATTTCAAAAAATGGACTAAATTCATCACTGTCTAAATTTATGCCATTTACATTCGTACCAATTTCTAATCCGCTTAATCCAAGTGTATGAATACAGCGATCCATTTCTTGAATTGCGATTTCAGCATTCTGCATCGGTACTGTCCCTAATCCAATAAATTTTGATGGATTATTTTTAACCGTATTCGCTATAAAATCATTTTGAATTTGCGCCATTTCCAATGCGACTTGAGCTGGTGCCCAATACGAAAATGTAACTGGAATTGGTGACAACACTTGCATTGTGACACCTTCATTATTCATGTCCTCAATTCTCTTTTCAGGACTCCATACTTGATCAGTTACTTCTCTAAATACTTTCCCAGCGACCATAATATTGGCACCACAAGAACATGTCGGTTGTAAAATTGGCCATCTTTCATGACCATATTTTTCAAAAAAATTCGGTAAGTCCTCAGGAATTATATGTGTATGAAAGTCTATACGCATACCCATTCATCCGCTTCCTCCTTCATGACATGACCACAGCATTTACATGTTCTCAACTCAAGGCTGCCATTGAATTGTTCAATTGCTTCTTTGACTTGTGTTCCAATATCAGTTAATTGAACAGTCGTTTTATGCATTTCTTCATTACATTCATCACAGAACCAAACAAAGCTTTCTAATTCACCTTCTGCTCTTTTTCGTTCAAGAACAATTCCATATGAATCTTTTACTCTATGAGGTGAATGTGGAACAAAAGAAGGAAGCATAAAAATTTCACCTTCACCAACTGTTACAACTTCACGCTTTCCATCTGGTGTAATACACTCAACATAACAACTACCTTTAATTTGATAGAAAAATTCGTCTGCAGGATCAATATGGAAGTCTCTACGTTTATTTGGTCCTCCAATGATCATTGCAGCATACTCAGAATCTTCCCAAATAACTTTATTATTAACTGGTGGTTTTAATAGCTCTTTATTATCCTCAATCAATTTGAAAATATTAAAAACTCGACTTTTAAGATTCATCCTTATTCCTCCAATTAATTCTATTTTTCAATTTTTAGTAAGCGCTATCATTACGCATTAATATAACCAAGCTGATTTGAGACTGTTTTAGCAGTTTTAACAACATCCTGTATCATACGACCAATATCCTGACTCATCATATACGAAACTGGTCCAACCATATTTAACGCCGCAAAAGTGTGTCCCGTATATGTTTGAATTGGAGCTGCAATCCCAAATAACCCAAGATCATTTTCATTATTGCTAATGCTATAACCATTCTCTTTAATTGCAGTCATTTCTTTTTTTAATGAATCAATATTTGTAATCGTATTTGTTGTATAAGCTTTAAAACCTCTTTCCATCGTTGGCTTTAAGTATGCTGGATTATATGATAGTAGAATTTTTCCGGTACTTGTACAATATGCAGGTCGTTTAGCACCTACAAATGTCGGAACTGGTATGGAATGTTTAGAGGATACTTTTAAAACAAATCTTACGTCCCCTTTATCAAACATTCCGATATGGACTGTACTATTATAATTTTTTAGTAAATTTTCTAATAATGGAATAGCCTCACTATAAATATCTTGCTGATGCATAACGTGATTACTCCACTCAAGTAACTTCCATCCAAGTCGATACTTTTTTTTGTTATCTTGAATTAGAATCCCTTCAGTACAAAGAGTTCGTACTAAATGATGGACAGAGCTTGCATTCATATTTAACTTTTCGGCTATTTCCAAATTTCCCAACACTGGTTCTTCTTCTGTAAAGCAATCTAAAATTCTAGCAATCTTTTGAACTGAAGAGATCATTTAGATTCCCTCCATCTTAACGCTAAATTTCATAAAACCCCTGCTTTCTAAAATTACTCAGTTAACTTTAGAATTCGCTAGATTAGTTGATACTCCTTTTAAGTTTTTTGCACCATTTATTGCATCATCTACCATACTAAATGTTTTTTTGCGTTTCATTTGATTATAGTAAATTGCTCTTTTACGAATTGGATCACCTGTATAGTATCTTTCATATTGAAGTGCTCTTTGTCCAAAAGCTTCTCCACATAAATCCCAAGCAAGTTTAAATAGCTGCACTCGCTCTAAAGATGACACGCCTTCACGTCCAACATAGTATTTATCCATAGCATCTCTTAGCTCTGGATGTTCGAAGTCTGCTTCAGTTGGTGACATTAATAATCCACCTGCACCGATTGTTTGAATGACTTCAATTGCTCTTGGATACATAGTTGGAAGTAATCCGCGAATTGTCTCTAGCGGTTCCCATGCCGGTCTTACTTCGCCTGAAGGTAGAGTTTCATATTCAGTTTCTGATACTCGTAGTAAAGCACGAATTGTTTCAACTGATTGCAGTAATTCACCTAAGTCATTTTGTACATTTAAATAAACATCTACCCCAATTGAATCAGCTAGCTTGCAAGCCACTTCCACTGCAAACGCTAATTTCACATAGCCTCTTACACCAGACTGATGCGCAGGTTGTTGTGCAATACCTGTTTTTGGATATAAATTATTTGCCGCTTCAACATTATTATGAATAAATACACGATTCCAAGGAACTAACACATCTTCAAATACAAGTACAGCATCCATCTCTTCAAATCTAGAAGCTAGTGGATGATCAAAGAATGATCTTTTCCCATCTTGCATTTGCTCTCTACATAAAATCTTTAATCCTGGAGTATCAACTGGAATTGCGAACGCTAATGCATATCGCTCATCACCTTGATGAAATCCTGGGAATGAATAAATGATTACTTCATCTGTGATTGGTGCTAAAGTAGCAAGCATTTTAGCTCCTCTAACGACTAAACCATCAACCGTTTCCTCTACAGCACCTAAATGAGTAAAAAGATCTTTTTGCTCATAAGATGGTTTGCTACGATCATTTTGCGGGTTAATAATTGCGTGGGTTAAGAAAATGTCATTATCACGTACAAATTTAAAATAATTTTGTACATTTTTTGACCACTCTGGATTATATTTATCTAAAAACCATGAATTACTAGCCATTGAAGTTAATACAATGTTCAAGAAATCCGGTGTTCTTCCCATTAAACCGAATGTTGACTTAGCATATGCTTCAAACAACTCTCCACGTTTTTTAATATCTTCAGATGATTTCGGTACTAAAAAAGCATTAGAAATTCGCTCACCAGTTTCTTCACAAATATGTGTAATCTTGTCTTGATAAGCTGGATCGAACTGCATATCATATAACTTTGCAATCTCCAAAATAGGTTGTTTAAACACTGGATGGTTTACGATATCTTCAACCTTTTCTCCACCTAACCATACGTCTGGTTTTCTTGATTTAAAGCCTTCAATATATTGCGCCCCTGTACGAATTCCCATTTATTAATTCCTCCACTCCGATATGTAATTTTTTATATTTGTTTTTTAAATCGAATCCGGAAATTTTTAAAGCGCTTTCATAAATACCGATTTCGCTATCTTAAATTATTTACACCACCTACTACTATTTAATTAACTTAATTTCACTATAAAAAATTATAAAATTTAGAACAATCAAAAAATTTCATAATATGAAATTTTCTATTAAAAATGTTTAATTATTTAGTAGATAATAAGATTTCCTGAAAGTCAGTCGTTATTGACAAACCATTAAACTGAGAAAAATTGTTGATCTCATTTAGGCATAATGTGAGGGTATCTTAATGGTGGATTTCCAATTAGCGTTGATTTTATGACCCTTTTTATAGATATTTAGTAGATTTCTAAAGGTTTAAAGCAAAATTACTCATTTTCCACTTTTTGTATCTACTTTTGAACAATTATTAAAGCGGGATACCCTAACCGGTATAGGTATGATCCGAACTATTTTCGGATTCTAGGAAATTTAATTGCAGTTTTACTAGTTTTATTTGCAGTTTCTCTGTTTATAATTGTACTTCGACCTTTATTTGCACTTTATGATTTCTTATTTGTACATTTAACAGTTTTATTTGCACGGTCAACGCTCTTATTTGCACTTTGACTTTTAATACTACTCTTCTTTTAAATATGACCTATAAATAAAAAATAAGGATGCCTAATTTTTTTAGGACATCCCCATTTCAGATTGTTAAAAAACACTTTCGACAATCTAGAAATACGTCTTATTTAAAATCTTTCCAAGAAATACTACTCTCGTTTAGCAACTCTTCAAACGATTTATTTTTCTCACGCAATCGTTTTTCTTCACGAACTCGAGCTTCTTCTTCCTCTTTGAGCTTTGTTTCATTTTCTTGTAATTGTTTTTTTGTATTTTTTAATTTTTGAAGAACCTCTTCATTCATTAATGAACCTAATGATATTTTTTCTTTCTGCTCATATGTTGGTTTTACTTGTTGCTGCGGCTTTCTTTTTTTCATTTTATATCACCTTCCATATCAAATATTTTATCATGAAATTTCAAAAATTGCCTGTAGCAACATATTTGAATTAGATTGGTCTAGTGTCTCAATCATAGCGTATAAAAAGTTAAACATCACATTAATCTTAAAACTATTGTATTTTTCTTATAAGCACAAAAAAACCGACAATCTAGTCGGTTTTATATAGGCATTGATTTAAATTTTATCTACTTTTAATGGCATAACCATTTTTTACGATTAAAAACTACCCAATATCATAAAATCTACAAGAACGCCACTTACTGGATTTTCTGAGCCTAATACACTAATTCCTAGAACAGTTACACCACTAATATTCGTTACATTGGCTGATACATATTTTCCAGATATATTCTTCTCTCTCATTTGCACTCTCGGTCTTGAATTTATGTTGACATTAGTAGAATATACACTTGCCACAGCATAATCAATTGCAGTTAATAAGGAATTACCAGTAGATAGTCCATTGTCTGTAAAGTAAAGTGTCGCTACACCATTTGCGTCCGAGGTGGCTTGTCCATAAACAATTCGCTTTACTTTTTTTGGATGTGATTCTCCTGCTTTTAATACTTGAAAAGCTGTTGGTGATAGTGAAAAAAATTCAACACTCATAGCGATTCTCCTTGTAATAATTTAATCTCTATTACAAACACAAAATTGGCTCGGATTTTATAATTTTATTCAATTGAAAAGAAAAAATAGTCATTAAAAATGAATGATTGTCCAATTTATTACTATTTTATGTACAGTTTGTTTGTTTGTGACTCTTACTTGACATGACGTCAGGATTACTCTTGGTTAGAAACTGTTTTCTTTCCTTATCAAAAAGTTTAGCTTCACTTACTTTTTTTATCAGATTCCTAGATTTACTTTTTTTATTTGATTAAAAGTTTATCGCATTCCCAATTTTATAACAGGAACAAAAAGCAACAACTTTTTTACTTTTTTGTGTCCTAATTGTCAAAAACTAATTAATAAAATATTCTTTTTCTTATGATAAAATTTACTAAAAAAGGAGTGGTATGATGGCTAGTGCAGACCAATTAATTAAAGAAAAGTTTGTTTGTTCAAAGTGTAAACATACGCAAGCTCAGATTAAAGAGGTATCTATGTCTGGGGCAGGTTTAAGTAAGTTGCTAGATATTGATTATAATCATTTTTTATTTGTTTCTTGTTTAAACTGCGGTTTTGTTGAGGTTTATAATCCTTCCATTTTAGAAGGAAAAACCCGCGGTGAGTTAACTACTATTCTTGATCTTCTTTTTGGATAAGAGAGTGATGATTCTACTATGATAATCTGGCTTGTAGTGATTGTATTTTTTCTTATTTATTTTATTGGTGTGGGTTATTATTTTACGCAGCAAGTTTTGTTTATGAAAACAAATTCGCTTGAGTTCATTTATCAGCGGGAGTTGGATAATTTCCGTTTTGATGAAGATTTGTATCGCTCGTTTCAAAAGAAATCTTTTTCTGTTCAATCTCGTTATGGATACGAATTAAAAGGGTATTTATTTGAGGCATTTGATACAAATAATTGGGTCATTATTACTCATGGTGTAACCGTTAATAAGAACAACTCAATTAAATATGCTGAGTTATTTTTAAAGCTTGGTTTTAATGTACTTACTTATGATCATAGACGACATGGTGAATCTGGTGGTACAACAACTAGTTATGGCTATTATGAAAAATATGATTTACAAACGATTGTTCACTATTTAAAAGTTTTAAAAGGTGATATCGTTCTTGGCATTCACGGGGAATCAATGGGAGCATGTACGATGCTACAATACGCTGGTTTTGTTGAAGATTCTGCAGCCTTTTACATTTCAGATTGTGCCTTCTCTACTTTTGAAAAACAGCTTACATATCGTTTAAAAATGGATTATAAAATTCCAAAGTGGGCTATTCTTCCCGTCTCAAGCATTTGGTTAAAGCTTCGGAATGGATTTTTCATTAAAGATATTTCCCCATTACTTGCAACAAATAATATAAAAAAACCTGTATTATTTATTCATAGTAAACAAGACGATTATATTCCTTATACAAACACAATTCATTTATATGAAGCAAATCAAGGTGAAAAAGAATTATTCATTGCCGAAAATGGTGCACATGCCATGAGTTTGAACGAAAATAAAGAAGAATATTATTCCATCGTTTCATCTTTTTTAAAAAATATTGAAATTGAACATAATTCATTATAAAAAATGGACAGAGTTTTTTTTTCTCTGTCCATTTTTTTTGACTCTTAAAGAGCCGCTTCTAAAATTTTCAACGCATCTTCTTGATCCAATTTTTTAAAGTAACCAAATGGACCATATTTAACTGTTTTAGCAGCCATTTCAGATAGTTGCTCTTTTGTTATACCATACTCGCTTAAACGACTTGGCGCACCAATTGAGCTCCAGAATGTGCGTAAAGCTTTAATTCCTGCTAATGCCCACTCTTCTTTTGACATTGAATCTTGTTGAATGTCAAATACTCTATTTGCAAATTGACAGAATCGATCTACATTTTCACTCATTACATATTCCATCCAATGAGGGAAAATTATTGCTAATCCTCCTCCATGAGGAATATCTGATACTGCAGATACTGCATGTTCAATATTGTGTGTTGCCCAATCACCTTGCACACCCATGCTTAAAATTCCGTTTAATGCCATTGTTCCACTATATAATAGTGTTTCGCGTGCTTCGTAATTATCTAAAGTTTCAACTGCAACAGGTGCAGTTTCAATAACTGTTTTTAAAATTCCTTCACAGAATCGATCTTGAATTTTTGTATTTGTTCCATGATGGAAATATGACTCAATAACATGTGACATAATATCCACTGATCCATATACGGTTTGATCGCGAGGAACTGTAAATGTATTTTGTGGATCTAATATTGAAAATGTTGGGTAACTGAACTTACTTCCCCAGCCTAATTTTTCATTTGTTTCCCAGTTTGTAATAACTGACCCAGCGTTCATTTCTGAACCAGTTGCTGCAAGCGTTAATACTGTTCCAAATTTTAATGCATCCGTTGGGACTGCTTTTCGAGTAATAACATCCCAAATCTCACCATCAAATTTTGCTCCTACAGCAATCGCTTTTGTACAGTCGATTACAGATCCTCCACCTACTGCTAAAACAAAGTCAATACTTTCTTCTTTACAAAGTTGTATACCTTTATGAACTGTTGATAACCTTGGATTTGGTTCAACCCCACTCAGTTCAAAAACCGCTTTGTCAGCTTCTTTAAGAATACCTACAATTTGATCATATAGGCCATTCCTTTTAATACTTCCACCACCGTATACAAGTAACACATTCTTTCCAAAAGTAGTCGCTTTATCTTTTAACTTTTGTACACTATCTTTACCAAAGATTAATTCAGTTGGATTTGCAAATGTAAAAAAATTCATCTATATCCCTCCTTAAGTCAAATATAATTTTAACTTAAATAGGCAAAAGGATGCATCTTAAACGACTTTTGTTTGGAATATTTTTTTATTTATAGGGAAAACTAAATAATCGTATGGATGGTTCATTATATATCTAACTTTCTCATATTTAAATCCTACTTTTTCATATAATCGACGAACAGACGGTTTATCTTGATCAACATTTAATGAAACTCGCGTAACCCCTTTGTCTTTAGCAAAAGAAAGTAAACCATTTAATAATTCTGTTCCAATTCCTTTGCCTTGATAATCTGGGTGCACTGATAATGTATCAATATAAAAATCTTCATCATCTGCTTCTCGATCTACTTGAACGTTTTGGAGATTTAAATTACGACTAATTATTTCAAGCATTTCACGATCAAGTACGGATAATTCTAAGGAATGATAGGCTATGATTAGCCCGACTACTTTTCCTTCTGTTTCTTTTACTAAACAATTATGGTAACTTAGCCTATTTTGTTCTGATTGAACATAATATTCTAAAATTGGAATAGCCTGTTCATATGATGATGTCCCAGTTAACATGAATACAATCTCTTCAATCGCTTGTACAACTAGAGGGACAATTTGTTTTGTATCTTCTCTTTTAGCTAATCGAATCATGATTGTCACTCCTTATTATGATATATTCTGTTTAGATTAAGCATTTTTTAGTATTTTAAAAAACAACTTTATTATTTTAT
>NZ_JBHJTJ010000024.1:0-71084 GCF_042267765.1 Gottfriedia sp. NPDC056225
TGTAATTATTACATCTTGCGATTTTTTTGATTAAGCCAATAATATTTCTATAAATAATATAAATATAGTTTTAAATTTCCAGTCATCAAGTTTTGAAATATATTCAAACTAGTAATCTTCTAAATCAATTTAAAGTTGTAGGGGTCTCATATGGCTAAAAAATCACTCACTCTATATTTGGTAATTTTTGGTATAATCTTCCTTATTATCTTAACATTAAAACTATCTATTGAAAAAGAAAAACAGAAGAGATTAGACGACGAAGCTTCAACAGAAGTGATTGTTGAACAAAGCGTCCAGGATTCTGTAAGAAATTATATTACGGCTATAAAATGGAAAGACGTCGAGAAATATAACTCTGTTGTTATTGATTCATTAAAAATTAACAATCATTCTTTCTACTTTACTAAAATAATGTCCAATGTAATTGACGCGAAATACATAGGTGATAATTTATCTGTCATCCATTTAAATAAGAAAGATCATACTGCTACTATACATGTAAAATATGAAATTATGTTTGATGGTAAGACATGCCCTAAAGTAAATTATAAAAATGGACGAAATATATATAATGTAACTCTTAATCTTGTGAAACTAAAAAATAAATGGGTAATTGCAAATATATACGATTTAAAAATTATTTAAAGTCATTTCAGATGGATAAATGTTCTTTATAAAGTCCACGTCCCCGAAGAAAGTCACTAGGAAATTAATTTTCCTTGTGGCTTTTTTAGTATTATTAATGATTTCTGCGTACTAATTTGCATTTACTGTTCGCTGGACCTTATTGCAAATTTTTCGTTTTCCCCTACTCAATTTATAAAAAAAGGAAGTCTCTAAAGTACTCTGACTTTGAGACCTCCCATTTAAGTAATATGTAGTTTCTTCTCAATCTTATAAGTCTACTTTTTCTTTTTATCAATTAAATTGTTTCTAAATCTTTCATTAATAATTCTTTACTATCTTCATACTTTACAAGTTGTGTATATTCAAGCGCTTTTGTTTTAGCAGCTTGACTTTCTGTAACTCTATTTAGTTTTGCATATGCTCTTGATAAAGCTTCATATGCATATGCTATGTAGAATGGCTCCAACTCCGCCTCTAAACTAATTTTAATACATTTTTCTGCGTAGTCTAAAGCTGTATCCCCTTGCCCGATCACAGCATATACTCTTGATAATTGCCAATATCCAATCGACACATTTTTTGGCGTATGCTCCTCTACCTTTCTCCAATGCCAAAATGAACTATGACATAAATGAACCATTTCTTCTGTTTCACTAGGTGTTCGGTTTTCTAATTCTAGTAAGTCCCACACTTTGTTAAAACATGATACAGCAAATTGCCTATGCGTAAATTTTTCTTTTTCAATTGTCTCAGTCACTATTTTTCCCTCCAGCTGTAAAATCTACAGATTGATTATTTACTTGAATTACGGCATTTCTACGCTGCTCGTCTAACTTTAATCCTTTTTCACCAGTATATTGTTCATAAAAAGTGTTTCCTTGTTCTTCCTCAATTTTATTACGCTCATTGGCGTTAAAGCTCATTAAAATGCCTACCGGAGTTGCTAAAACTAACAAAAATACACCAATTCTTAGAGCTGCGGACTTTACAACCTTCATAAATTTATTCATATGTATGGTTCTCCTCAAATTGAATATAATATTCGATAATTTCCACGCAAATCTTAGCTAACAATACTATTCTCTCTAACATTACTATTTTCCTGTCTGCCAGTTATGGTTCATAAAAAATGAGTACTCATTTGCGTCAATTCTATATTGTTGAAATAAAAACGCCTCCATCTAGGTGACTATCAAATCACCTAAACGAAAGCGTTTATTTTATGTTTTTTTTAATTATTATTCACCTAAGTCTACATTGTGGTAAACACGTTGAACATCTTCTAAATCCTCAAGAACATCTAACATTTTTTCAAATTTAACTAGACCATCTTCTGGTAATTCGATATCATTTTGAGCTAGCATTGTTAATTCAGCTACCGTATATTCTGTAATGCCAGCATTTTTAAATGCTTCTTGCATTGAATAGAACTGATCTTGATCAGCATAAACAATAACAGACTCATCTTCTTCTAAAATATCACGAACATCTACGTCTGCTTCCATTAAAATTTCAAGCACTTCATCAGAAGATTTACCTTCAATTCCAATTACAGCAGTTGCATCGAACATATATGATACTGAACCTGTTACGCCAAGATTACCACCATTTTTACTAAATGCAGCACGAACCTCTGCAGCTGTACGGTTTACGTTATTTGTTAATGCATCAACAATTACCATCGAACCATTAGGTCCAAATCCTTCGTAACGAAGTTCATCAAAGCTCTCTTCAGAACCACCTTTTGCCTTTTCAATCGCACGATCAACGATATGCTTTGGTACACTATATGTTTTCGCACGCTCAAGAACAACTTTTAAAGCTTGGTTTGATTCTGGATCCGGCTCACCTTGCTTCGCTGCTACATATATTTCACGTCCAAACTTTGCATAAACACGACTAGTATTTGCATCTTTTGAAGCTTTCTTTTCTTTAATATTATTCCATTTACGACCCATCTTGTCCCACTCTCTTTCAACTTTGAATCTACGATTAATTTACTATGTTTGACATTCTTTACAATTACTATAGCTAACTCTTACTACTAAAGGATAGCCAAACATTCTCTATTTCATATTATACCTCATTTCAACTTTTTTTCGAAATGAATCGTTTCTTAAAATACATGTTTTATGGAAAAAAATGAGCATAGGGCTAAAAGCTGGAAAGAATGCTAGAAAATCGATTAAAACTAAAAAAATTACTTCTAGCTTGAAGTAATTTTTTCATATAATCTTTACTTTTATCAAATAAGTAAAATAATTATTCCCTTTCCAAATACCTTTTACTTCATATACTCTTTCCCCTTTTCTAGAACCAACTGCAAAAGAATAGCTTCCCTTTCTATTTAAATTGTGGTTATAAATATATGAATTTTTAGTGGCGGTACGCTCTAAAACTTCTACGTTTTCGGGTTGCTCTGAAAAATGAATTTTTATAAGGTCCCCATGAAAGGCAGGAATAGCTGTATCTTCTTTAATATTTTCATCTGAAACATTTTCTAATTTATCCTTATCCAATAATTTTCCCCAAGAATAATTTGCTATTTTATACGGTATAGTTTTATCTGCAAGTTCAAATTGAACTACTGGTTTTTCTTCTTTCGATAAAATGGTTTGATTAACAATGATTGAAATTGTAAAGAACGCCAATAAATATAAAATTACTTTTTTAAACATCGAACTTCCGCTCCATATTTTTTCTCTTAATAAGTTTAATTTAATCTATTTATCGTAATTTGTATATTGGGAAAATTCTGCACATTTTAACGAAATTCTAGTAACTCGGAATATTCATTTATATTCAGAAAAAATAGTTCATATTTTCTTCTGAATTCAACAATCTAATAAAGAATACTGTAATATGTAGAAGTAGAGTATACATTTTGGGGGTTAATTAAATGGTAAACATGAATCCTGAATATTGGATTTCCAAACTTAAATTAGAAGCTCATCCAGAAGGTGGACATTACAAATCTACCTATCAATCAAATGAACAAATTTCAGATCAAGAATTATCCGTAAATTTTGATGACCACAGATTGCTTTATACTAGTATTTACTTTTTACTACAATCACATGATATTTCTCATTTTCACAGACTAAAATCTGATGAATTATGGTATTTCCATGCAGGCAGTTCATTGACAATTCATGTTATCCATGAAAATGGTCAATACGAAGAAATTAAATTAGGATTAAATTTAGAAAACGGAGAAGTTCTACAATATTTAGTTCCAAAAAATTCAATTTTCGGATCCTCAGTTATGGAAGAAAATACTTTTTCTCTAGTAGGATGCATGGTTTCACCAGGCTTTGATTTTAAGGATTTTGAATTATTCACTAGAGAACAATTACATAATAAATATCCCGAGCATAAAGAGATTATTAATAAATTAGCATATGAAGTACTTCCTTTTTAATTCTATATAAGGAAAAGGGGCAGTCCTAAAAGTCAACTTAACTGACTAATAGGCTCCCTTTTTTTAATTTTAAGATATATTTTTGATGTATAGGGTATCTTCGTAGTGTTTTTTAATTAGAATCGATTTATGGTCTCCATTAATTTAAATTTAGTAGAATTCTTTACTTTTTTTAGCTGTTTGAGAAGAATTCGAGCAAATTTATTAATTTTCTAGTTTCTTGCATCTACTTTTGAGCAATTATTAAGGTAGAATACCATAACCTGTATGGGTAATATCTAATCTATTTTGGGGTGATAGGGAATTTATTTGCAGATTCTCTATTTTTATTTGCACCTCGACATTTAATTGCAGTTCTACGTTTCTTATTTGCACATTTCACTCTCTTATTTGCACGTCCACATCTAATTGTAGTTTCTGATTTTTTATTTACACTATTAAAATAAAACTGAGGATGCCCCTAGATTTTTGGGACACCATCAGTTTATGGGGAAATAGAACAATGAAATAAATAGTGAATCATATTTTAAACTTCTGTTTTGGATAAAATCAAAGTTATTTACTTAAGCGGTATGAAAATAGTTTAAAAACTTTACTTCATATTTAAATATTTAGTACTAGCAAATCCTTTCTTTCCATTGTAAGAAACGATTGCCCAATTATAATCGATTTGGGTTTTACCAGTTGTTTGATAGCCAAGGAAACTAACTTTTGCACCTTTAGGTATTACCGTAAGAACTTTATTTTTTGTGCTAGGACCAGTGCGTAAATTTAAATTTGCTTTTGTTGAAACTATAGTTGGGATCTTTTGTAAGTAGTTCGTGCTTACATATGCAATACCATTTTTAGTAGTTGTTGTTTTAATTTGTGCCCAGCTAGCATTATAGAATTTCACAATTTCGATTTGATCATTCTTTCTTAATGTGTCTACAACTTTAGAGTTTGTGTTTGGTGCACTGCGTACATTTAATACACTCGCAGTTACTTTATATACACTAATTGGAGCACTTACTACTGCTGCATTAGCATGAGTTGGTTGTGCTACTACTCCATTTGAGAATAATAATGCTCCTGATAATGCCATAGTTGAAACTAATGATTTTACTAATTTCTTCTTCATTTTAATTCCTCCTCTCACTTTCTATCTCCATGATATTGAATCAATGTTTCGAACTTAAACATGAAATGTATCTAAGTTGTAAACTTTTTCAAAAAGACGTTTTAACAAACAGGAAAAATTTACATATTCTCCAAATAAATGGACATTCTAAATTTTGAATTTGTATGAATGGGGGCAAATTATGGATAATCAAGCAAACAATGATGAAATATTGACAAATCGACAAGGCCATCCGGTTACAGATAATCAAAATGTAAGAACAGTTGGTAATCGAGGACCAACAACTTTAGAAAACTATGACTTTCTTGAAAAAATCTCTCATTTTGACCGTGAACGAATTCCAGAACGAGTTGTGCATGCTCGTGGTGCTGGTGCACATGGGTACTTTGAAGCTTATGGAAAAGTTGGAGACCACCCGATTGCTAAATATACTAGAGCAAAATTATTCCAAGAAAAGGGTAAAAACACACCTGTGTTCGTTCGCTTTTCTACGGTTGTCGGTGGTGGACATTCCCCTGAAACTTTACGTGATCCGCGAGGTTTCGCTACAAAGTTTTATACTGAAGACGGTAACTGGGATTTAGTCGGTAATAATTTAAAAATCTTTTTTATCCGTGATCCATTGAAATTTCCAGATATGGTTCACTCATTCAAAGTGGATCCAGTAACAAATCTTCCTGACCCTGAAAGAATGTTTGACTTTCTTCATTTAACGCCTGAATCTACTCATATGGTTACATTTATATTTTCACCATGGGGTATTCCCGCTAACTATCGTCAAATGCAAGGGTCTGGTGTTAATACATATAAGTGGGTTAATCAAGATGGAGAAGCTGTTCTTGTTAAGTACCACTGGGAACCGCTAAAGCATAAAATTAAAAATCTAACACAACTAGAGGCAAACGAAATCCAATCGACTAATTATAATCACGCAACTCAAGACCTTTACGAAGCAATTGAAAAAGGCGATTTTCCAGAATGGGAATTATGTGTACAAATCATGAGTGATGATGAACATCCGGAGCTTGATTACGATCCACTTGACCCTACAAAGCTTTGGTGCCCTAAGAAGTTCCCTTTTTTACCTGTTGGAAAAATGGTACTAAACAAAAATCCAGAAAACTATTTTGCAGAAGTTGAACAAGTTGCATTTGGGACAGGTGTACTAGTTGACGGACTTGATTTTTCAGATGATAAATTACTTCAAGGTCGTACATTTTCTTACTCGGATACACAACGTCATCGTGTTGGAACAAATTACTTACAACTACCCGTTAACTCACCGAAAACTCATGTAGCTACAAATCAACGAGATGGTCAAATGGAGTATAAAGTTGATATAGGACCTGGACAAAATCCACATGTAAACTATGAGCCTTCATCATTAGGTGGATTAAAAGAAGCACCGAAAACTGGAAAAGATCATGAGCCTTCCTACAATAAAAAACTTGTACGTCAAAAAATTGATCGACCGAATGACTTTATCCAAGCTGGTAACACATATCGCGCTTTTGACGAAACCGAGAAAAATGAATTAGTTTCAAATTTAGTCGATGCATTAAAAGTATGTAAAACTCATATTCAAGAAACGATGGTTGGCTACTTTACGAAAGCCGACGAAGAATACGGCCGAAGAGTACGTGAAGGATTAGAAAAAGCAAATAACAATAGATCTGGACACACAAGTACCGAAGCCGCTGATGTCGCTTCTGACAAAGCGAAAAATATGGGGCATGAATCGGACGGATATTAAGAGGGGGTAGGCTTGTGCCTATCCTTTTTTGATTGAGTTAGGAAATACGAATAACATATGTACTTTATTGATAAAGCTGTGAACTTTGTTGATATAGTGGTGTTTTTTGTTGATATAGTGAGTATTTTTATTGAAAAACTACTGTTTTTTGTTGATAAACTTTACTGAAGCCCGGGAATGTGTTTTAAATAGATAAAGTTTATTCACAGAATATTACGACTTAAAGTTCCCAATTCAGTGATAAAAGTTTAAAATAAATTTAATAGTTAATGATAATACATATTTCATAATATGAAAGTGAGTTGTTTTTAGATGAGTAATGTTACTACGTTTAAAATTTTCAAACCGGCAGAAGACATTTTCGAAGCTATTGTCGATCCTGCTAAAATCGGTAATTTTTGGTTCTCTTCAAGTTCTGAAAGATGGGAAGAAGGAAAGGTTATTACTTTAAAATACGATCTTTACAACGCAGAAGGAAAAATAAAGATCATCGAGGTTGAGGCAAATAAGAAGATCGCGTTTGCTTGGGGACCTACAGATGAAGGAAATATCGTAACGATTACATTAAATGAACAAGACCAAGATAGCACAGTCATCGAAGTAGTCGAAGAAGGCTTTAATGAAAGCGACGCTCAATATGTTCATCATTTAATCGACAATAAAGAAGGTTGGGTTTTTATGCTTAGCTGTTTAAAATGCTACTTAGAATTTGGTGTAACTAGGTTAAGAGGCGGATTAGTGAAATAAAAATTATGAGATGGATTTAAAGGGTTGTCTAGTAATTCAGGTTTTCTGATTAGTAGACAGTTCTTTTTTTTGAAGAGAAGTACATCGAGAGGGTATTTAAACTTCCCATTTCATTTGTAGTTGCTATTTTTAAACTTCTTTTTAAGTTAGTCTAAAAAGCGGACACGTAAAAATGAGAATACTTTATAATAAAAATATCTTATTAAAGGGCGTGTTCACATGGGGAAACATTATAATCAAGAATATATAGATTATGTTTCAAAGTTAATCGTTGAAGAAGGAAGAAAAGCAACAGAAGTATCTTATGAACTAGAGCTTCCTTATTCAAGTGTTTATAAATGGGTTAAGGCCTATAAACGAAAATTAAACCCTTCCGATACACAAGAGGTTCGAATGACTATATTAAACAGTTGACTGAGTCAAAAATGAAGGTCAGCATGAATAAAAAAGGAGACCCCTATGATAATGCATGTATAGAATCATTTCATGCCACTTTAAAGAAGGACTTAATTTATAGAAGACGATTTAAAACACGATCAGAAGCGATAAAATCAATAAATTATTATATAAGTAAATTTTATAATGAAAAAAGAAAACACTCAAAATTAGGATACAGCTCACCAAATAAATACGAGAGAAAAAATCAAAAAAATGTGCTAGATAAAGTCTCATAAATTAGCCATTTAAGTTTGAGCTAATCAATATGATTTTTTGATAATCTTTTCTAGCAGCAGTACTTTAGTCATTCTATTAAAAAATCTCAAATTTAATTGTCCACTTTCTTGACTGAAGTCCATAATAATGGTTTTTTTCTTAGCTTATTTGCGATTCTACGATGTTATTTGCGATTCCTCGATTTTATTTACGATTCTATTTTTTATTAAGGATTCCGTGATCCAATTCCCTGATTATCATTCACGATGTTCAAATCTCCCACCCAAAACATATTTATCAACACAAAAAGAGGCCCAAAAAAGGGCACTCGCGCTTTGTCTATTTATACACTTCTCCACTAACAACCCTTTTAATTGCATCCTCAAGCGTCTTTAAAATAAAATCCACTTCTTCCTTTGTTAATATAAGAGATGGTCGCATTGTTATAATATTGCCTTCAATCAACTTGAATGCTAGTCCATTTTCCATGCACATATACATGATTGTTTCGGCTTCTTCAATTCCTCTTTGCATTGTATCCTTGTTTTTTACGATATCAATTCCTAAATGAAATCCGATTCCATCTACGCCACCAACGATATCGTATCGAGTAACCATTTTTCGAAGTTCTTCAATTAAATATTGGCCTAATCGGTTTGCGTTTTCTACTAAGTTTTCATTTTCGATATATTCAATTGTTGCTAAACCGGCAGTGGCACAAATTCCGTTTTTTTCATGTGTGTAATGTCCAATTGAGCGATTTTCTAGTATATTGTATTCTTCCTTTGACATGATTCCTGCAAAGGGAAATAGTCCTCCACCTAATGTTTTTCCTAAAACTAAAATATCTGGTGTAACATAATGTTCGAAAGCAAACATTTTTCCTGTTCTTCCAAACCCTTCTATTATTTCATCAAAGATTAGTAATGCTCCGTACTTATTACATAACTCTTTTACTTTCAGCCAGAAATTTTTGCTCGGCATAACTGGAGTAGCGCTTATTGGTTCACCAATTACACAAGCTATTTCGCCCTCTTTTTCGAAAAGTAATGTCATTTGACGAAGTATTTCATTATCGACATCTTCTTGATTTGTAAAATTCCAAGGATTTCTTAAATAGTTAGGAAATTCAACATGTAATGCACCAGGAACCATTGGACCGTTTCCACCTTTAAAGAGCTCTTCGCCACCAATGCTTGCTGCTTGAAAACCTGTTCCGTGATATGAATCCCAAAAGGAAATTGTCTTCCATTTACCAGTAATTTGTTTTGCTAGCATGACAGCCATTTCGATTGCTTCTGATCCACCAGGTGCAAATAAGACACGGTCTAATCCTTTTGGTGTTATTTCAATTAGCTTTTTTGCAAGGTTTACAGCTTGTTCATTTGTATATCTCCTTGGAGTAAAGGTTTTCTTTTCCTTTAGAGCATCGATTACTTTTTCAATAACATAATCATTATTAAATCCTGCGTTGTGTACTCCATTTCCATGTAAATCTAAATATTTCTTTCCATCCATGTCGTATAAATAAGCCCCGTCACATTTACTTAATACATTTAGAACGGGCGTACTTAAACTTTGGTGTAAAAAGTATTGTTGATCCTCTTCAAAAAGTTCTCTAGCCTTTTCACTTAAATTACGATTCCAATAAGTATCTCTATTAGTTGAAGAATTAATATCACCTTGTTCTCTACTTACTAACTTACTAGTCATTATGAACTCTCCTACTCTATCATTTTCATAAAAAAAGTGTAGCTAAATATTAGCTACACTTATCCAAATTAACTAAACCTTTTCAAGCCTTCTTCAAGAAGTCCAACAGCAAACTCTAGCTCATTTTTTGTAACGATTAAAGGTGGATGCCATGTTATGCAATTTCCTCCTGAAAGCTTAAATGACAGTCCATTGTTTAAACAATAATAAAGAATTTTTTCAGCTAATTCATCATTCTTTTCTTTTGTTTCGCGAGACGTAACTAGTTCGATTGAGATTAATAGACCTGCAACTCGAATATCGCCAATTTCCTCATATTTCCCATAAAGCTCATCTAGTTTTGTCTTTACGTACTTAGATTGAATTTGGCAATTTTCTTCCAAGTTATAGTCATCTATATACTCGATTGTTGAACAAATCGCTGCACATCCTAATGCTGGTTTCTCATGTGTATAGTGACCAAGTGATATTTCTTCAGCAACATCATATTTAGTACGAGTTAGTACAGCCGCTTGAGGAATTACCGCTCCACCTAGACCTTTTCCAAGAACTAAAAGATCAGGTTCGATGTCAAAATTTTGATGGACATAAAACTTGCCACTTCTCATTAAAGCTGTCGGAACTTCATCAAATATTAATAAAATTCCGCGTCGATCACAAATCTCTCTTAATCTTTTAAAGTAGGACTTAGGTGGAATGTGTGTATCCGTTGCTCTAATTGGTTCTAAAAGAATAGCTCCTATTTCACCTTCGTGCTCAATCATATATTCAATATGGTCTAGGCAAAAATTGGCTACATCTTCATGAGATTCACTTTTTAATAGATTACGATATCCATTAAAAGGAATTGCTTTTAATGTACCAGGCATAAGAGGACCCATATCTTTTTTAAAAACAAATTCTCCACCAACTGAAATTGCATCTAAACCAGCTCCATGGAACGATTCCCACAATGAAATGACTTTATGACGTCCGGTCACTTTTCGTGCAATTTTAAGAGCTAATCCAACTGCTGCACTTCCAGATGGCGTAAATAATACTTTATAATCTTTTGAAGTTGTCTTATTTATTAATGCATTCGCAGCTTTAATGACTATTTCAGCTGTAAATCTTCTTGGAATAAAGGGAAGCTCATCAATTTGTCTTTTAATTGCATCAACTACATATGGGTTTTTATACCCCACTTGATGTGAGCTATTTCCATGAAAATCTAAATATTTCTTCCCATTCACATCAATTAAATAACTTCCTTGTGCATCAACTACTCCATTGAGACATGGTGTAGACATTGATTGTCTGACAAAAACCCTCTCATCCTCTTCAATAACTTCTTTACTGTTCAGATTTAATTGATCCATCCATTCAGTACGAAGAGGACTTGAATTAATGTCGCCTTCTCTTTTCCAATGATTATTTAGCATTTGGCTTCTTACCTTCTAAAATTAGATCATTTATTTTTTCGATTAACTTAGGCAATTCACTCATCGTTTTAATCGTGAAGTCTGCACCATTTTGTATAAATGATCGTTCAGTTTTCGAAATGATTGCTTCTTTCTCAGTTTCTGTTAAGCTATTAAACTCTTCTAAGCTAAGCCCCATTTCAGAACTCCCTATAATGACACCAATAGACCACACACCGGCATTAATTCCTTCTTTAATATCCGAAATTGTATCTCCCACCTTCACAACTTTCCAAGGAGCTGTTAATTTCAACACCTCCATATTGTGATAGATCATATATGGATAAGGTCTACCAAATGAATTTGTATCATCAGGTGTAATATAGAAGTCTGGATAATAGCCCTTCTTCTCAGCATTTGGAACAACTACATCCATCATTTTATTTGTATAGCCTGTTGTTGAACCTATTTTAAGCCCTTGATTTCTTAATGCCTGTATTACTTCGATGACTCCAGGAATTGGTTCCGCATAATCAGAAAGTGACGACAATAGAGCTGGCTCAAAGTTCGCATAAAGTATATTCACATCTTGTTCATTAAACGGTCTCTCGTATTTATCAATCCAAAGCTGAGAAATTCTAGGCATTGATAGCATTTCACGAATATGATCGATTTTAAGCATTCCCATAGGTGCACGAGCTTCTTCCATTGTTACGTCAATTCCGGCATTTTTAAAAATATCAATAAATACATTTACTGGTGCAAAACATCCAAAATCAACTGTTGTACCTGCCCAATCTAAAATAATTCCTTCTACTTTATTCATTTCGTCAACACTCCCATATACTCTTCGATAATGTTACATAAACTTTGAATATCTTCTTCATATATTTCGCCAATATTTCCTACACGGAATGTATCAGCATCAGTCAGCTTACCAGGATAGATCACATATCCTTTTTCTTTTATGAAGTAATAAAAGTTTTCAAAGCTAAACTGTTCACTTGGGAATAAAAACGTTGTAATAATCGGTGATTGGTTTTCCTCAGTTATATAAGCATGAATGCCAACTTCTTTCAGTCTTTTTCTTAAAAGGCCGTTATTATTTTGATAGCGTGCAAATCTAGCTGAAACTCCGCCTTCTTCAATTAATTCATCAATCGCTTTTGAAAATGCTGCAACAACATGCGTTGGAGAAGTAAATCGCCATTTACCTTCCTTGTCCATTTCCTTCCATTGATCGAATAAATCTAAAGATAAACTTCTAGCAACTCCCTCGCATTTAACAAGTTTCTCAAGTTTTGCAATGACAAAGCCAAATCCTGGAACACCTTGGATACATTTATTGGCACTACTAATTAAATAATCAATTTCCAATTTTTGCACATCAATTTCAATGCCGCCAAAGCTACTCATTGCATCGATCATTAGTGTCTTATTAAATTCTTTTGAAAGATCAGCTACCACTTCAATTGGGTTTAAAATGCCAGTTGTTGTTTCGCAATGAACCATCACGATGTGTGTTATAGCTTGATCCTTTTCAAGGATATCTCTTAGATCTTCCTCTTTTGGAAGTTCATCATATGCAATGCTATATTGAACGAAATTAAGACCTATATACTTAGCCATTTTTACGATACGCTCACCATAAGCACCATTCGTTACAATTAATACTTTGTCATTTTTAGAGATTGTTGAACTAATGACGGATTCAACTGCAAATGTACCACTGCCTTGCATCAATACAACTGTATAATCCTCTTTTGAAGCTTTTGCCAAATCTAAAAGCTGAGTTCTAATTTTCTGTGTAATTTCTTTATAATCATTATCCCAAGTACATCGGTCAAAGAGCATCTCTTCTTTGACCGTATTTGTAGTTGTTAATGGACCCGGTGTTAGTAATTTATAATTTTTCATGCCCCTTCATCCCCTTGATAATTATTTTGCAGCGTTAAAGAACTGTTGGTGATCTTCTAATAATTTAACTGATAATGGTTGACTAAATTTCATAGAATGAGCTGGTTTATGTTCGTCACTAACAGTTTCTCCATTGTATAAAGCAACTGGGTAATCTTTGATTAAATCTTTACGAGCATCTTTAATAATGACTTCTGCCATTTTCGTTGCTAATTCATTTGATTTCTTATCTTTTTTAACAACTGCAACTGATTCAGTTAGTGAAAAGTTTCCTTCTGTAGGATCCACATAGTCAATTGGTAAACCTGCATTTTTGTCTAATACTGCTTGGTGACGTAATCCAAAACCTGCAGCAACTTCTCCAGCTTCTACTTTCTTAATTGGACCTGAACCTGAGCTTTCTAAATGTGGACCACAGTTTGCGATTAAATCATGTAAAATTGTTTTACCTTCTGTTTCTCCATATTGCGTAATAATGGCTTGAATTAATAACCATCCAGTTGAAGAATCCATGATATTCGGAATTGATACTAAACCTTTAAATTCTGGTTTTGCCAAATCTTTAATTGATGTTGGCATTGGTAATCCTTTTTCTTTCATTACTTCCGTATTTACAAAGATCGCTCCTGTGTTAGCTAAAATTGGTGTATAAAACGCAGGATATTTCTCTAATGAATTTGTTTTAAATGTTAAGTCTTCAAACATATTGTTTTTTTCTTGGGCACTATCTAAAAAGTATGAACTCATTGTTACTAAATTTGCTTCGATTTTGTCGCCTTCCGCCATAAGTTTTCCACCTAATTCAGAAGTACCAAATGTTTGGAATACATATTTTCCTTCATAACCTGCTTTCTTTAATGCACTTTCCATTGATGTAATGGCTTCTTCATCGCCATTTGTATAAATAACAACTTTTCCTGAGGCATTCGTTTTTGAACTATTACATGCAGTTAATGAAAAAACCAAACATAATGCGAATACTGACAACATAATTCCCCTAAATTTCTTAAACATAAATTAACCTCTCTCTTTTGTTTTTTTTATTAAACTTGTTGATTATCCCTGAATAACGCTTTTACGTTGAAAATAATCACAGATGAATTTAACGATTAAGTTCGTGAAAAAGATTAGTAGAGATAAAACAAATATTTCATCATATTTTTGGAAATGCTGAAGTTCTTTAATTTTGCTAGCAACCAATGAAGTTTCAGCTGTTATTAAGAAAATGATCCCACTTACCGTTACCATGGAATTGATAAAGTAGTAACTTATCATTTCAAAAACGGTTGATTTAGAGTTCGGTAAGACAACTCTGTAAATAGTTTTTATCCATGAATCTCCCATTAGTTCCCCAGTAGTCTCCCAACCAGGATTCATTTTGGATAATGAGTTTTTTGCTAATAAATATGGTGTAGTAAAGAAGTGAACAATATTGCAAAGAATAATGATCGCGAATGTTCCTTTTAAACTACTATTATTGAAAAATAGTAAATACGATAAACCTAAAACCATACCTGGAACAGTGTTTGTTAACATTGAAATTAAATCAATGACTAGCTTAGAATTATGTTTAATAGTTGTTCGAACATTTAATAATGCCGAGCTATATGCAACAATCGTTCCTAAAACCGCTGTTAAGATTGAGACAAATAACGAGTTTTTATAAACTCCTATTAAATCACTCGATTGAAAAGCATCGACGAAATGTTGTAGCGTAAAAGTTAATTTAAATGGATAACTAATAAAAAATGGTACGATGAACATTACTGCAAATACTGATAGAATCCCAACTAAGATGATTGTGGAAACTACTCCAAAACTAATATCTCGTAACTTGTTGGGGATCATTTCAACATTTGTAAACTTGTCATAATGAAAATTAAATTTTTCAAGATAATTTAGCAATAAAACTCCAAAGACAGCCGGAACTAGCATTAATACCGCAATGACTGCACCATTATTAAAATTAGGAATCGCTCCAAGCATAACTTGATATAACTGAGTAGCTACAACGTAATATGTACCACCCACAGAAGCTGGAATACCGTAATCTGTAAAGCTTAAAATGAACGAAAGAACAAAAGCTCCACCAAGCGTACCAAGTAATGGGCGAATAATTGTATTTTTAAAGCTTCTAAATGGACCATCACCCATCAGTTCAGATACAACCATAAATTTTTTATCAATATATTTAAAAGAGTTATTAATTAATAGGAAAGCAGCTGGTAATGTATAAATTACATATCCAATTAACAACCCATTAAATCCATAAATTTCAAAAAGATTTCTTCCGATTAATTTTGTTATTAATCCTTGTTGACCAAAGGAATAAATAATCGCAAATCCATATGTGATTGTCGGAAGTAACATCGGAATGAGAATAACGATTTTCATAAATCCTTTTAAAGGTTGAATCAATTTTGTACAATTAATCGAATAGGCCAAAATAAAGGCCAAGACTGTACTGATACAAGCAGTTAAAGTAGAAACCTTGATACTATTAACAATTGCTTGTACTAAGTTTTTATCTGATAGAATTGTTATATAATTGTTTATCCCAAAACCATGATCCGTTTCAAATGAGCGATAAAATAATGAAACTAATGGCACTAATAGAAATGAGATAAATAATAGGAATATTGCTATATAAATGATTCGCATTTCTGGTTTAACTTTATGCATATTTCTCACCAAATAAGTTGTAAATATTATGTCTCTTAATTTGTAGCTGTTTTAATATAAACTCCTCTACAAAACGATTCTTTGGTTCATTTATTATTTCGCTTGGCGTACCAAATTGTGAGATTTTACCTTCATTAATAATTAAAATTTTATCTGATAAAGTTAAGGCTTCTTCTGGATCATGTGTAACGATTATAGTTGTTAGTTTAAATTCTCTTGCAATCGATTTAATACGCTCTTTAATTGATTCCTTTATGACACCATCTAGTGCACTTAAAGGCTCATCTAATAGTAAGATTTTTGGTTTTGTTACTAATGTTCTAGCAAGTGCCACTCTTTGTTTTTGTCCTCCAGAAAGTTCCCCTATTTTCTTATTTAGATGTGGCTTTAACTCTAAGAAGTCAATATAGTCTTGCAATTCTTGATCCGAAACAAGACCTTTTTTATTTCTTAAACCATAAACAATGTTTTCATATGAATTTAAGTTAGGAAAAAGCGCATAATCTTGGAAAACGATATTGAATCCTCTATTTCTCATCGGAGTTTTAGTAATATCTACATCATTGAATATGATTTGACCTTGATCCATTTGAGTTAGACCGAGAATTAAATTTAATAATGTTGTTTTTCCACTTCCACTTGGACCTAATAATGACACGATTTCTCCAGTTTTAATTTCAAGATTTATATCCGATAATACGACTTTTTTATCAAACTGTTTGCTTACGTTTTGTAGTTTCAGCAAACTGTTCACCTCCTTAAGTACAACCTAAGTATAGAATTCATATGTAAATCCAATTAGCTTTTTAAGTAAATAATATGTAAATTATAAGTAACTCCTGCATAACTCATGCATATATTTACATTTTTTTAACCAAACATTTGCATTACTACTATTGAAAATATGCATTCATTTCAATTAAACTGTAAGCACATATTATTAAATACGAAAATAGGTGAGGTTATGTTTCCACTTGAAAGACAAAACAAAATAATTGATTTATTAAAATCAAACAATGTTTTAAAAATAACTGAATTAACGGAAGCTCTAAATATATCAACTGATACACTACGAAGAGATTTAAACCTACTTGAGAAGCAAGGTAAAATAGAGAAAATATATGGCGGCGCGAAAATAGCAGAATCGAAGTTTTTTGAATCTTCTATGGAAGAAAGAATGGTAAGCCACTTAGAAGAAAAAGAAAAAATCGCCAAAAAATGTGCTGAACATATTGAAGATGGAGATTGTATCTATTTAGATAGTGGTTCTACTACACTGCAAATTGCGAAGTTTATAAGGGATAAAAAGAATTTAACAGTCGTTACAAATTCGATACCAATCATAAATGAACTAATAAATAGTTCAATTGAGCTGATCATCATCGGTGGTAAAATTAGACGAAATGAACAATCAGTTGTAACGTATGATTACTTATTTAATTTCAATGAATTAAATATTCTAAAGACGTTTATATGCGCGAGTGGAATTACAATTGAAAAAGGAATTTCTGATTATAATTTAGAAGAGGCTATTACAAGGAAAAAAATAATCGAATTATCAAACATTAATTATGTAGCAGCTGACAGCACTAAGTTTGGTAAAAACGTCACTGTTCACATTGCGCCACTTGAAAAGATTGATTATATTATTACAGATTCTCAAATCAATAAAAGTTTTATTTCTAAATTTAGTAAGACAGATACACATTTGGTCATTTCAGAATAGAGTTATGAAAAGCAGGAGGGTCCCTTATTTAGGGACCCTTTTTCTTATACTCAAATGAAGTCGGGAGTATCTATATAATAAGTAGCATTAATGAGATTTAGTACGAATAACAAATAAAAAATACCCATACTAGTTGGGTATTAAGGAGATATATTCAAAAATAAGTTATGATTCCAACCAAGACAACAAAAGCTACATAAGCTATTAATAAGCTCCCAAAAACTCGTAATATTTTTTTATTGAATTTCTTACCAATCTTCAAAATGATGTAAATGACAAGCGCCATAAAAAAGAGCATATTTAATAAAGGTAAAACCGCGTAAATGAAATCGAACATATTGATCTCCTTTTACTCCAAATTTCATTATGGTTTTATACATTTTAAAATATATATTAGACAATTATCATATGAATTCCTTGTTCAACAAATTTGCCTGTAATGCAATTAAAAAACTGCAATTAAGCAGTTTCTGGAATTCAAACCTTAGCATACGTTAGTTCTGCTAATTACCATATAAACTAAAACTCTGAATCGATACATAAATCCCTAGAATCCCTATTATTAAAAAAGCGATACTCAAACCTTTCTTTTTCCCCTTTTTCTATTTTAAAAATATTGCTCTTTTACATTTGAATTTCCTAACCTTACAAACTAGTAAAAAAGGAACTCATCAGATTCGATAAGTTCTTTTATTTAATTTTCTTACCATCTTTATCAAAATACTCATATTTAAACCTATATTCATCCCCATTAAGAGGTTTAGGCATATTTTCTAATTTAATGAATGAAGCTGATTTCGGATGTAAGATAAGTACAAATTCTTTTGTTGATTCACCTATAACTGTTAATTTTATTTTAGCCACAGATGTATCTGCATTTGTAACTAATAGTACGTGATCTGAGTGCATTACTTTTCCTATTTTAACAAAAAACAACTCATCAGTAGAACCACGTTTACTTTCAGCATATGTCCATTTATAGTTTCCATCTTTATTTTTATAGAAATGAATATATGCAGGTGAATTATCATATAAGAAAGCAACTATTCGGTCATGAACATGATTAGAATCAAAAATTTTTAGGATTTCAATCGAGTCTTTATTTTCATAACCATCAATCGATTGAATCGTCTTTACAATATTTTTTTCATTATTTCCATTCATTTGAAAAGAAGGTCTTATTAGAACGTATAATACTAATAGTATCAATACAGCTAAAAATATGATGCCTTTTTTGGATTTAAGCATAACACCACTCCTTTTAATATATTTGCAAAAGATGGGAATTAGCTATCCTTTCAGCATGATATTTAGTTTAAAAACACAGGTTAATTAATATTCTTATGCAATTCATCTGGCATTTACTACAATAAAAAAGTCAATAAATTTTGATTCCATTATTCTCTTGAATACGCCATTCATACAGTTTATAAAATTTAGGAGAATATCCTATTTTTTTCAAATAGACCTATACTCAAAAAAAATAGAAGCCCCGAATGGAGCTTCCATTTTCCATGTCCTTATCAACACACTCTTTTCGAGTCTTTTTCAAAAAACCTAGTTTCATATTGTCCAGCTACAATGTAGTTTTCATTTTCATTACAGATTCTCCAGCCATGACCTTTTACGTAGTCGCATGGGACAATTAGTTGACTTTCTAAATATACTCTTGAAACGGTGCTGTAACCAGAATCATTTTGACTTGAGCTAGTGTAGACGATTCCGTTATGTGCACAAATATCTAAGTAGCTTCCATTGCTGATTGTACTGTTGCATTGATTCCAAAGACCATTCTCTTCGTAAAGACTTTTGATTGAAGCATATTCAACAACTCCGTTTCTGCCCCTACAAGAACCACTGACTGTAATTAGTAAATCATTATTCACTAGCATGGAAGAAATCATTTTATCAGACTCTGTTTTTACTCGAGTGATTTTAAATGTTCGTAAATCTAACATCCAAATGCCACCATTAATCGGATGTATTTTTGTTCCGATAAATAATGTATTTCCATGTAAGCATAGTGAGCGAATGGAAGGTGGTTTGTTGACTTTAAATGGTGAAATAATCTTCCAGGTCTCACCATAATTTGTTGATATGTAAATTACTTTATCTCCATGTGCTACGACAAGTCCTTTTGCATTACAGCATACGCTCCATACGCTCGCTTTTGTAGGGAATTGTTTAATGTTCCAGTCTTTGCCTTCATTCCTACTCTTTATAAATATTCCGTTATCACCAACACCATATATTGTGCTTCCTACACATTTCAAATCACGAATCTGATTATTTATGATCGGAAAGCTAAATGTTCGGTTTCCATCATTTTCTATGATGATTCCATTATTTACAGTCGCTATAATTGTACTGCCATTTTCAGTTCTTGTTACTGCTGTAGAACTGAACATGTTATTCATACAGTTCCCTCTAATTGGTCTTCGAATTGACTAATAAAGCTAATGGCAAACGTAACACAACTCTCTATGTCTTCTTCTGTTTCTGGTGCAAATTCTACTTTTAATCCTTCCTCTACTATTTCAGCTCCACATTCTTTTAATCGCTCTTCTAATATGTCTACTGCAGCACAAAACTTAGGATAAGCGTGATCACCAGAGCCAAATACAGCTGCTTTTTTACCAGTTAAATCTAAGTTTTCAAGGTCATCATAGAAATCTTCAACTTCATACGGAAGCTCTCCATCACCCCATGTATAAGCTCCTAATATGATTCCATCAAATTCTAATAATTTCTGAGTATTAATATTTTCAATTTCTTTCATCTCAATATCATGTCCCATTGTATCTATACTTGATTTAATTAACTCAGCTATTTCCTCTGTGTTACCTGACATACTTGCAAAAGCGATTAAAATTTTAGCCATTTTTCTCTCTCCTCAAATCTTACTTTTTTTATTTATGAAAATTATTTAAACAGCATCTTTATTTGAAAAAAATCTATTCTTTAATTCTTTTAAACTACGTAAATCATTTGCCATTGTTAGAAATGCCTCTCGATCATTCACATCAAGTGCTTCGTTTATTTTAAAATTCAAATGATTTATTTTAAGGTCAATATCCAACAATGAACAAAGTACTCCACTTTCATATAAACCTTCTATATCTTCAACATGTAAATAAAACTCAAAATCACTGTTATTATCAATTAAATAATGCCAACCTAAACAATCCACATACTTTCTCTCACTTGTCATAGTCCATAAATCACCTTCATTGAACTCAATCATGTGTTGATGCTTTTGACCTGGACAACAGCATGTTACTTGCTGGTGAAACGGCTCTAATATAATAAAATGTTTATCCATCATCGGCCTCCTTAATGGCTCTTCTATTCTCATTCGAGCTTTTTATTTTAAATAAGGGAATCAATCTTTTTTATGATATTGATAATCATTTTCAATTGTAATTTTATATGATAATGATTATCAGTATCAATTATAAAATTAAAAATTTTTTTCTTCATGTCACTTTAAATTTTTTATCTCCTAGGGATTAGCCCATTTTTTAGTGTGTCGATTTGAAGGCAAGGCGAACAAAATATGTATTTTGCTCATAAAGTAGTTGTTTTTGTGCATAAGCCACTGATTTCAGTGCATAAGCCCCAGGTTTTCGTCCATAAGCTCTAGTTCTTCATCCATAAGATAATTGTTTTTGTGCATAAGACATTTGTTTTCCTTCATAACATAATCTGCCCCTCTGTTAGCTTGAGCATATGACCTTATCTTTCAATGTGAACACGATTAAAAATGCAAAAAACCATAAGAAATAATATCTTATGGTTCAAATTCCTATCCTTAAAATATAGTCCAGCTAACAATGCCTATTAAAACTAATAGTGACAGGCTGTACTTTATTGTCATTTTAAAAAGCTTTGATTCTTGTCCAACAAGTCCAACTGCTGCTGTTGCAACTGCTACTGATTGTGGGGAAATCATTTTTGCCATTGTTCCTCCCATTACATTTACGGCAACCATTGTTTCTGGGAGGATTCCGATTTGTGCTGCTGTTACGGCTTGTAATGGTGCAAATAATGATCCACTATTTACAACGGAACCTGTTAGGAATACACCGATCCATCCAAGTATTGGTGAGAATAGTGGGAACTTGTCGCCAGTAGAAGCGAACGCTAGTCCAAGCGTTGATGACATTCCTGAATAAGTACAAATGTAGGCAAAAGCTAAAACGCTACAAATGGTTAGTATTGGTGATATTAATTCTGTAAAAGTTTCACTGGCGGTCTCTTTAACTAAATTCCAATTACATTTAAAAATAATAATTGTTAAAATAGCTGCTAATACAATGGCCGTTACAGTTGACGAAAATAAATCTAATTTATAAACGGCTGCATAAGGTGTATCAGTTGGGACAATTGGTGGTTTTCGAATAATTAAATTATTCAAAAATGGTACAGGTATTAAAAATACAAGGCTTGCTAGTGCTCCTCCGGGTACAAATAGAGCTTTAATAAAGTTTAAGTTAAATATTGTCACAAAAACAGTTAGTAGAATAAATGGTAACCATGCATAGATGATTTGATTAAACGAATACCTTTCTTCTGCGTTTGAAGCTTTACTTTCTGTTTGTTGAATTTTATAAATTTCTTTTGGACTCCATAAGCGTAAAAATAATGATACTGCAACTAAACTTACAATTGCTGCAAATATATCTGCAAGTTCTGCGCCTAAAAAATACAATACTGCAAATTGTGTAATGGCGAATGAAATTCCATTCACTAAAATGGCTGGGAGTGTTTGTCTAATTCCTTTAAAACCATCGATGATAAATACAAGTAGAAATGGTACTAAAATGCTTACTAGTGGAAGAACGAGTGCTGTATATCTACCAACTGTAAGTCCATCTAGACCAGTCAATTGTGCTGGGACATTAACAGGTATTCCCATTGCTCCAAATGCTCCACCAGCAATGTTTGCGATTAAGCAGATCGCCGCTGCATTTAATGCATTAAACCCTAGCCCAACTAGAATCGCAGCAGTAATGGCAACTGGCGCACCAAATCCTGCAGCCCCTTCTAAAAATGCGCCGAATGAATAGGCCACCAATAGAACTTGAATTCGTTGATCTTCCGTTATGGATGCAATACTTTTTCGAATAATACTAAACTGACCAGTTTTAGTAGTTAGTTTATATAGAAATATTGCTGCTAGTACGATTGATGCAACTGGCCAAATCCCTGCCAATATTCCATATACAGCAGATGACACGATCATTTTAATTGGCATTCCATAAACTAATACTGCCACAATACCTGCAACAATAATACTTAATGCCCCTGCTATATAACCTCTTAGTTTTAAAACTGTTAATGCGATAATAAAAAATACAATTGGAATAGCTGCCATTAAAGCAGAAAGCCAAATATTATGTAATGGATTATATATTTGGGACCATGTTGACATATTTCGTTAGACTTCCTTTCCGTAAAATACCAATTCTTCATTTATACGGATAGATTCACCAATCATTTGTTAAATATTCTACATATCATTTTTTTTATGAATAGATTTTCTTGGAACTGGAGTGTTTTAGAAGATGTTAGATAGAAGTTTATAATTTTTATTTAGATCGTATCCTAAATTAAGATAGACATTTTCTTAATTTAGGATCACATTAGTTTAACTTTCAATAGAAAAATCACTTTGTTTATCCTTCATAAAATAAGGACTTACTATAAAAATTATACCTGTTATTACAATTACAACTCCTAAAAATACGTAATAAGTTTCATTTGATTTATTTATTAAATTGCGTACAACATCGATATATTTTAGTGCACTTAATAAAATAAGTACCCCAATTAACATGTAATTTGCCTTTTTAAATTCCATTTCTCGTCCCCTCCTTATAAAAATACTATCATAATTTTATTTCGTAGACCCCCGGTAATATTTTCATAAAAAGTTCACATTTATTACTTTACAATAAAGAAAACTCGCTGATTGGCGAAGACAGTGGGGTATTTGCACTTATACTTAATTCCTAAAATTGAAAACTACGTCGTTTGTTCTTCTGCCAATTTATACTTTCTTAATGTACAAAAAAACATAACCAAATGTTATGTTTTCAGTGAATGACAGAAGCTATCGATATATACTTTTTCTTATCGACTTTCTACTAAACCATATTTCTTCTTTATTCGTTCTAATTTTTCGATCATTGGATTAGCAAGGATCGCTAAAAAGATGACCGTTGCTGCTGCGTGGCCTAGATCAAATGGTACACCGGATAAATATGTTGCTATGAGAGCTTCCCAAGTTGGGTGTGAAGACCACATTAATAGTGCCCCAAAGTTTATGATTCCGCCATAGATAAAAAATGTTGATAGTCCACCGAAAAGACAAAGGATAAGCCTTTTTTTGGGGAGTCTATTTTTATGAAATATTAGTCCAGCAATAAATCCAATGATTCCAAAACAAAACATTTGCCATGGTGTCCATGGACCTTGACCAAAGAAGAAATTTGATACAAAGCCTGACATTGCTCCAACTAAAAATCCACTTTCAGCTCCAAAGGTTACCCCGGCAATAATGACGATTGCAACAACCGGCTTAAACTGGGGGATCCAAAAAAATGCTGCTCTTCCAGCTACGGCAATCGCACATAGTACTGCGATCACAATTAACTCCCTTGCTTGAGGACGGCGCCTTTCAAAAACCATTCCAAATGGAAGCATAGAATAGAAAATAATTAGAAGACTAATCAAATAATATTTTCTATCATTTAATAGTAAGATTCCACATGCAATTGTAAGTGGAATTACTATTAAGATTAGAAAGGTCGCTAGCATACTTCTTTTTCTTGATTTTATTGCATTGCCATTTTGCATAATGCAATCACATCCTCATTTGTTATGGCATCTTTAAAGTAGTTGCGAGATATGCGATTTGCTGCAGTTGTATAAAAACTATTACCACCAAAGAACTCTGTAGCAGTACTTTCCGAAATTAAATTACCATCGAAAAATAGTCCACAATTGTCTGTATGTTTTGCACAAAATTCCAGATCATGTGATACCATCAAAATCGTTACACCAGTTTGAGTAAGTTCTTTTAAAATTTTGGCAAACTTTTCTTTAAAACAGTTATCTAAACCTTTAGTAGGCTCATCTAGTAATAGAATCTTAGGTTCTAAAAGTAATATTTTCGCTAGCGCTACTCGTTGCTGCTCTCCGCCACTTAAATCATAAGGGTGTTCCTTTAGCAAATGCTCTATTTCAACTAAGATAGAAACATCAGAAATTTTCTTGTTCATCTCCTCTTTACTAAATGTTCGATCCTTTACAATCGAATATAAATCAAGCTCTACAGTCTTTTTCACAAATAAGCTCTGAGGATTTTGAGGTAATACGCCTAAATTTTTATGAAATAGCTCTTTATTATTGTATTTCGCAACTGGTTTTCCATTTAGTAAAACTTTTCCACGATAAGGTTTATTATTTCCTGCTATTACTGATAGAGTTGTTGATTTTCCTGTTCCATTTCCACCCATAATGGCATAAAATTTACCTTTTTGTATTTTAAGAGACAAACTTTTTAAAATATCCGTCCCATTTTTTTCATACTTAAACCATACATCTTTCAATTCAATGGCGTTTTCGTTGTTATTCATATCATTTTTCACTTGAGAATTCTGCTCTTTTATGGATTTGCCATTAAGAAAATTATCTAAAAAATTTCTTCCGTCTCGAACCGTAACGGGGCATTCCTCATTACTAGGCAAGCTCGAATAGATTTGCATGGCACTTGGCAACGCACTTATTAAATCAATTTTTTCATTCATTAAACATTCACAAACACGTACAGGTGTATCGTGAACAATTATCTTACCGTTTTCCATTGCGATTACTTTATCAGCCATCGGAAAAACTTCTTCTAATCGATGTTCTGTTAAGATGATCGTAACGCCTAATTCATTATTTATCTTTTTAATTGCTTCCAAAAACTCGGCCGCTGCAATTGGATCTAATTGTGAGGTTGGCTCGTCTAGTATTAATACTTCTGGTTGCATTGCCATAACTGATGCTAAATTTAACAGCTGCTTTTGACCACCAGATAGCTCACTCACATTTTTCATAAACCAATTTTGAATACCAAAAAAACTAGCCATTTCTGCTACTCTTAGTCGTATTGTTTGATTATCAATTCCAAGACTTTCTAATCCAAATGCAAGCTCATGCCACACTTTATCAGTTACGATTTGATTATCCGGGTTTTGCGACACAAAACCTATTTTACTCGCTACTGTTCGTAAATCTAGTGATTCAATTGGTTCATTCATAAAGTTTATTTCGCCACTTCGATTTCCATGAGGTGTAATAATTGTTTTTAAATGTCGTAATAATGTTGTTTTACCACAACCCGATTTTCCGATTATGACTGTAAAATCACCTCGATTTATATTAACTGAAACATCATCAATCGCTTTATATTCTCTTTCTGGATAAGAAAAGGTTAGCTGTTTGATTTGATAGATTTCCATTTCAAATCCTCCATTATATTCAGAATCATAGGGGTAAATAAAAATAACAAGTAAGTAAAATAAACAAAAAGATTCCATATCGTTAAAGGCTTTATTAAAATCGCTGGATAGTATTTAATAGATGTAATTCCTTGATACGTGCCAATTAAAATAATGGTAGTACATACAATAAAGATCACTAATATTATTCGATCTCTTTTTTCGAATTTAAAAATTGAGAATGCAGTACGACCTTTAAGTCCATAACCGCGAGATTTCATTGAGTCGGCTGTTTCTATTCCATTTTCTAATGCCCAAGTAACTAATATGGAAATAATGTTAAGACCATTTTTTACACGATGAAAAACATTGCCATTTGACGTAGATTTACCAATACATCTTTGTGCTTCAGCAATCTCTTTTATTCTCATTTTAAATCTAGGAACAAATCGTAACACCATCGAGAATATTAAAGATAAACTTGGCAGGATTCTTCCAAATAGATAGATAAATTTATCCGAAGTCATTACGGCATTATAGCAAGCAAACCAATTAATGACAGTAACAAGCATACAAGCAACTGCAATACCATATAAAATTGATTCAAGTGTTATTGGATTCCCATCGTCAATATAATAAAGAATCGTCACACCTGCGTGACTAAAGGTTGGATTTATAATTGCTGCAATAATCATTGTTGGAAGCATCATAAAGAAATTAAATTTGACCGATTTGACTCCGTTTAAATAAATTGAATAGCTGACTGCCACTAAAAGTGAAATGATTAATAGGGCAGGATGAAGAAAAAACATTGAAAAAATAATGACTGCTGTAAAATAAAACATATTTATGAAAGGATGGCATGATGAGAAAGCATCCCTCATTGATTCTCTACTCCTTCTACATACCCTCCGACATCACGTCCTAAATCGCATGTATAAACCCATTCAATGACATCTCCATCTTTTAGTTCATAGCGACTTGCTCCGTAATTTGGAAACCATCCATTTACTTTGTACATCCAACCAGAAAGCTCACCACAATCAAATTCATAAATATTATTGATTCCTTCAATATAAGCGCTATTATATGCCGGGTAAAATTCCATTTCCATTTGAATTTTGGATGCTCTCGTTTCGCGTTTCAATACATCTAGGACGCTTTCTCCTTCTGAAAACTCAACTGTCCTTTTTGCCATGATTACTCCATCTTTTGGCAAAACAGATAATTTATCTTGGTTAAACTTGTCCATATTATTTAAAATCGTGTCACAAACAATTGAAATGGTAACAGTTAATTTTTTAGTAGGAACAACTGCAGGATCACCAGGTTCTACTGGTTTTGGTTTATCCTTTGGTACTGGATCTGTTTGATATTTATCCTTTTTGCCACTTGCTGGTTTTTTCGTCGTTGCAACGTCATTCTTCTTTGTATCTTTCGGAGGAGCATTCGACTTCTTTTCTGTTTTATCTGTGCTACTTGATTTTTTTTCTTGAGTTGGTGCTTTATTTACTTCCTTTTTTATTTCCTCTTTTTTGGGGCTTTCCGTTTGCTCTTGTTTGACTTCGTTACTTTGCTTTTTATCAGAGGTTTGCTTTTTTTCATCACTCTGTTTTTTTTCAGTAGTTTGCTTTTTTTCGGCGCTTTCTTTTGCGTTATTCTCTTTAATTGTGTTAACTACTGATTGAGATATTCCGTCGTTCGGAATTTGCTTTTTTCCTTCGGCGGAATCATTTTTTCCACAGCCAATTAGCAATGTCGGTATAAGTATTAGAAGTATGGAAACTAACCACTTTTTCATCGCATTCCCCTCCTTATTAAAGTATTGAAACGACCGCTAATTTAGCTATAGGTCGTTTCAACTAAAAAAACATCCATTTCGAGCATATTTTTTTAATGTTATAGATTACTATTTAACTGTTACAATCGTATTTGCACTTTTATTTCCTGCTCGATCTACTACATAAATTGTTAGTTTCGTTTTCTTCTTTAGTTTTGCTATTTTTACAGAGTACGCTCCAGAGGATGATACTTTTGAAGTTCCAATCTTTTTAGAGCCTTGAAGTATATAAATCGTACTATACCCTTCTGCTTTTCCAGTAACTTTCGTAGTAGAGCTTGAAATACTCTTTACTGACGGTTTAGTTGGAGCTTTTTTATCGATGTAAAATACAACTGTTCTTTTATTTCCTTTCAAATCAGTTACAGTGACAGTATATTTAGCAGACGCTGAGTAAACTTTACTAGATGAATACGGATAAGACTTTCCGTTTATCGTATACGTAGCTGTTAAAATGCCAACATTATCGCTTATTTGGACTGTTTTATTTACTTTGTAATAGGCATTATTTGTTACACCTTTTATCGTTGGTAATGTTTTATCAGCCTTAATCAGCGCAAGTCTAGCTTCTGCAGCAGTAAGTTTAGAAATACTTCCTACAAGTGTTTTTTGATTTGAGTCAAGTGCATTGTAACTAGAACGGGCTGCTTTAATCGCCGTTTCACTTGTTAATCTGACACTTCCTACAGTTGGTAAAGCCGAAATTTTATCTTTAACAGCTTTTGCCGCATTTTTTAAATTAGTAATTATTTTTTCAGCCGATACGAGTTTAGTTAAAGCTGTAGAACTTACGAAAGCTTTTTGTGGTGCTGTTAATCCGTTATATGCCGCTCTTGCAGCTACAATAGCTGATTCATTCGTAAGCTTTATTTGTGAAGGTAATGCATTGATTTTATTTTGAACTTCACTTGCTTTAGCTTGATTTTTTAATGTAGTAATTGCAGTTTCTGCTGCGACTAATTTGTTTAATACATTAATAGATACTTTTTCTTTTTGAGTGTGAGTTAAGCCATCATATGCCTTGCGAGCTGATACTACCGAAGCTTCATTTGCTAGTGTAATAGTAGTTGGTAGAGCATTTATTTGATTAACGACTAGATCGACTAATGTCGTTTCGTTTTTTAATGCTCTAAGTGCATCCTCAGCATCAACTAATCGATCTAAAACTACCGACGCTACTAATCCTTTTTGAGCTAGTCCTAACCCATCATAAGCCGTTCGAGCAGCAACAATTGCTGGCTCGTCCACAAGTGCGATTGTAGCTGGTAAACCATTAATTTGTTTAGTGACGATCGTTACAGGGGCATCTGTCATATTATAAAGGCTGTTTTTTCCATTTAAGAATCGGTCATAAGATTCAAGAGCATACGCCCCTTGATCGGTAGCCATGCCATCTGCACTACCTTCTAAAACATGCTTGAATCCTCCACCGTCTACATAAAACTTAAGAAGTGCAGTCACTAAATTTCCATTTGGCTTTACAAATCGACTATCGGTTGCTGGATTTACACCTAATGCTGTTAAAGCTACGATCGCTTGTGCAATACTTTCGCTAGATGTTGAGCCCCAAGCAGTAAATCCTCCATCTGTGTTTTGTAGGTTTGATAGTGCTGTCACTGCTCGATCAATTGCGCCACTCACCTCAGGCATTGATTCGTATGGAGCTAACGCTTGTAGTGCCATTGCAGTAATATCAGGATCTGGCGCTGAGCCAGATAAGGCAAAACCTCCTGCTTGATCAGTACCCTTTTTTATTTCCTTACTTAATATAAAATCAATGTATTTTTCTCTCGTTGCTTGTTTGGTAGAATCTGCAATAGTAGGAATCTCATAATGATTTGAATCAAATGCTATTAAGGCAAAAATACCACCATTAATACCTTGATAAATTGTTTTAGAGTAATCGGCAAGTGGTGTTAATAAATTGTAACCACCTACATTCGTAGGATCTTTTCCTAATGCACTAAGTGCCAGTATTAACCTTGAGTATTCAGTATTTTTTGATGTGGACAGCACACCCTTATCTGATTTCACTTGATCGACGATACGATTATAGTAGTTAACAAAATATTGTACGGGTACATTATAGTTCCCCCTTGCTAAAGACAGTACTGACCATTCACCTGAAATTGTTCCAAAACTTGGATTAGGTACTTTAGATAATAAAAATCCTAATGAGTCATTTAGTTGGGTACTTATCGTCGCGTTGCTATTCGATTCACTTAGTTTCAATATCGAGTTTAGCCCAGCGCCGGCATTATCATATGTAATGTGAGTAGTTGGTTGTCCTAAAATCGTTGCACGGCTATCTGCATGTACGGAATTAGCCGGAACAGTAACTGAAAAAATAAAAAAACCTGATAATAACAGCCCTGATATTTTTCTCATTTTTATACCATATCCTCTCTTCTTTTCTAAAAACCAATAACCGTAAAAATAAATGGGATTATCATGTCCTTCGACTTTAAAAAAACTGAAACGACCTCTATTAAACTAGTGATCGTTTCAATATTACATACAGCTAGATTATTATCAGTATTATTTAACAGTTACTGTAGTTTTTGCGCCCTTATTCCCCGCTCGATCTACTACATATACCGTTAGTTTTGTTCTTTTTTTCTGTTTTGATATTTTAACTGTGTAAGTTCCACTCGATGAAACTTTTGCGGAACCAATTCTTTTTGAGCCACGATAAATATAAACCGTACTATTTGACTCTGCTTTACCAGTAACTTTTGTCGTAGAGCTCTTTATACTTTTTACTGCTGGTTTAAGAGGTGCTTTGTTATCAATATAGAAGACGATGCTTCGTTTGTTCCCTTTTAAATCAGTTGCAATAATATTGTACTTACCAGATGCTGCAAAAACTTTTCCTGAATAATAAGTGTATGACTTACCATTAAACGTAAGTTTTACATTTAACAGCCCAATATTATCACTGATTTGAATTGTTTTTTTCGTTCTATAATAGGCATTATTTGAAATTCCTTTTATAGTTGGCAATGTTTTATCTGCTTTTATTACTGCTAGCCTAGACTCAGCTGAAGTAAGTCTAGTAATACTGCCTACTAGCGATTTTTGACTTGAATCTAAAGAATTATAAGCTGCTCGTGCTGACTTAATTGCCGATTCACTAGTTAATCTAACTTGTGATGTAGTTGGTAATGCAGCAATTTTATCTTTCGTAGCTTTTGCGGCATTTTTTAAATTCACAATTGTTTTTTCAGCTAATACAAGCTTATTAAGTACAGTAGATGTAACTAAGTTCTTTTGGGCAGTTGTTAAAGCGTTATAGTCTTCTCTAGCTGCAATTACTGCAGATTCATTAGCTAACTTGATTTGTGAAGGTAATCCATTGATTTTATTTTTAACTGCATCTGCTTTTACTTGATCTTTTAAGACGATTATTTTATTTTCTGCTGCTACTAATTTATTTAATACAGTTGTAGACACTTTTCCTTTTTGAACTAGAGTTAGCCCATTGTAAGCCTCACGAGCTGATGCAATTGCCGCTTCATCCGATAGCGTAATAGTTGTCGGTAAAGCATTTATTTTGTTAACAACTGAATCTATTAATGAAGCTGCGTCTTTTAAACTTTTAATTTCTGATTCTGCTGCAACTAATTTTTCTAAGACAGTTTCCGTCACTTTTTCTTTTTGAGCTTGCGTTAACCCATCATATGCTTCACGAGCTGACACTACCGCTGCTTCATCTTCTAAAGAAATAGTTGTCGGTAGGGCGTTTATTTTGACTATAACTGAGTCTATTAATGAAGCTGCGTCTTTTAAACTACTAATTTCTGCTTCCGCCGAAACTAATTTATTTAATACAGTTTCTGATACTTTTTCTTTTTGAGCTTGTGTTAACCCATCATATGCTTCACGAGCTGACACTACTGCTGTTTCATCTGATAAAGTAATTGATGCTGGTAATTCATTGATTTTATTAATTACTGAATCAACTAGTACTGCTTCTTCTTTTAAACTAGTAATTTCTGATTCTGCTGCAACTAATTTTACTAATACCGCTGATGGTAGTAATCCTTGTTGCGCTGCTGTTAAACCTTCATAAGCTGTTCTTGCTTTAGCAATCTCTGATTCATTTGAAATTGTAATTTTTGTAGGTAATGCATTAATTTGATTTGTAACTAAGGTTACCGGGGCATCCGTCATGTTATATAGACTATTTTCTCCCTTAAGAAACCTGTCATACGATACAAGGGCATATGTCGCTTGATCTGTAGCCATTCCATCTACATTCCCCGTTAGAACATGCTTGAACCCTCCGCCATTAACATAGAATTTAAGTAGTGCAGTCACCAAATTTCCATCTACTTTTACAAATCGACTGTCTGTTGCTGGATTTACACCTACTGCTGTTAAAGCTACGATAACTTGTGAAATACTTTCGCTAGAAGTTGAACCAAATGCAGTAAATCCACCATCTGCTTTTTGAATAGTAGAGATCGCTTTTACTGCTCGATTAATTGCTGCATTTACCTCTGGCATAGATTGATATGGAGCTAATGCCTGTAATGCCATTGATGTAATGTCAGGATCAGGCGTTGTACCAAATAAAGCAAACCCTCCTGCTTGATCAGTACCCTTCTTAACTTCTTTACTTAATATATAATTAACGTATTTTTCCCTTGTTGCTTGTTTAGTAGAATCTGCAATAGTTGGTATTTGATAATTATTTGAATCGAATGCTATTAAGGCAAAAATGCCCCCGTTAATCCCTTGACTAACTGTTTTATCATAATCTGCAAGTGGAGTTAGTAAGTTGTATCCACCTACATCAGTAGAATCTTTTCCTAATGCACTAAGAGCTAATATTAATCTCGCATATTCCGTATTCTTTGATGTAGATAAAACGCCGTTTGCTGACTTCACTGTATCGACAATACGATTGTAGTAATTAACAAAATATTGATCAGGTACATTATAGTTACCTCTTGCTAATGACAATACTGACCATTCACCTGAACCCGTACCAAAACTTGGATTAGGAACTTTAGTCAATATATAGCCTAGTGAATCATTTAATTGCGTGCTTATATCAACATTGTTTAAAGCATCATTTAAAGTAGTCAGTGCAGTATTAACAGTAGATTGATCAACCGTTAAATTACTAAGTGTTGTATTTGCTTGATCATATGCAGTTCGAATAGATGCCTTCGCTAATAACGCATCTTTGTTAGGTGCTGAATTTACTTCAGCTACTTTTTTTAATAAAGAATCTTTATTTGCTGGTGTATAAAGTGCTTTATCCCCACCAAAACTTGAATTATCTTGTCCTAAATCTGAGCCGTATCCATAAAGTGTAAATTGCCATCTACAAACATCCCCATCTTTCGGGAATTTATCAGATGCTCCAACATTTGGAAACTCATTATTCACTGCATACATCCAACCGGACATATTATAGTAGTCAAATTCCCCTAAATAGCCCGTTTTTTGAGCTCCGTTAGCAATAATTTCTTCATTACTTAAATTCATTGCATCTTTTATGACTGTCGGAACATTTACAGAAATATTTCCATTTTCAAGTTTAACCTTTGACAAATAGAATCCTGAATTAAACGATCCGTAACTATCATAATTACTTGTCCCGCTTAAAAATCGGTCAAGAACCTTTGCATAACTTTCCCCTTCATAAAAAGGAACTTTAACTGGTTGACGAATTAATCCCGCACCTAAAGTATTTGCCTCAACTGACATCGTCACATAGCCAATTGGACTATCTGCATGAACCGATACAGATTTCGTTGGAATTGTAATTGAAAAAACTAATAAAACTGCTAATAATAATCCTAATATTCTTTTCATTTAAACGCGTCCTTTCTTTCATTTCTAAAAATCTATCTTTCTAATAAACTCAAATTCTTCCTCCCTTATTTTGCTTGATTTTCCGGTGTCTTTTAGTGACAAAAATTCTTCATTGCCAATAAAGAAAACTCGCCAAATATGGCGAGTCTTTAGGCGAAGATAGAGGCTTAAGTTGCACTTATATATAGAAATTAAAATTGGCAACCACGTCGACTTTTCCTCTCCGCTGCCAATCTATACATTCTTAATGTGCAAAAAAAAAGCCCTGCCTTATTTGGCAGGACTTATAGTTATCCAAAAATTAAACTGTTCCAACAGCATACTAAAAATGCGCGTCACAGCGCTCTTATACGGCTTTCGCATAAGAACAGAATTTTTCTGATAACAAAACTTCCCTCACCGAAAGACTTGTAACATGCAAATGGCAGGTCTCCTGACTTAAAGCTTCAAGCCTACTCCATTCATCTTCCCAGTTTCCCAGTGATTAACGTGCAATCGCACTTGAATGTTTCGTAGCTTCTTACAGTAGATGTGAGCTGTTTTGGTTTTTCACCAAATTCCCTATTAATGCAAACTGCAACCATATACTGTCTTCATTTTAACAAATGGTTTAACACTGTACAAATTAATTTTTAATTTTTCTAAATTGTTCTCTATTTTTTCTGTTAAATTAAAATGTATATTTTGAATAAAAAAAGAGGTTGTCCAATTAGACACCCTTAGGAACTCTTATATTAATATCGCTAACTTTGTAATGTTTAAGTTATTCTAATGATTTTTGGAGGTTTCGTTAAATTACTTAGAAAGTTAATTTTCAATCTAATTCCTTGATATATTCTTCTCTTTCTTTAAAAGCTTGTTTTACGATTTCTTTCGATACCCCATCTGGAATATGAAAGGAAATTGAATTCATATAGTCCTCTGGATATTTATTATCTAAAGAAAAAATTGTAACATTATAAACGTCAAGTTTGGCACTCGTTAAAAATTGGAGTAACTGATAGACCTTATCTACATCGTCTATATCACCTTTTAGTTGAATGTCAAAAATTTTATAATCATCAGACTCTAAAGCTAAATCAAGATTCTGATTGAAGACTGGCATTTGTTTTGTATTCAAATAGTCATAACCAAGACTTCTTAACCCACCTTCAAAATCCTTAAAAAGTGCCGATTCTTCAACATAGTAAGAGTATTGAGCAAAATTTGTTATATTCGGCGGTTCATAAGGTGTTGAGCTTTCACGCTTAAAATCAGACATCGAATAAATAGAATGTACATTGTCTATATCAAAAGTTATTCTTTTATTTACATCATTTGTATAGCTCATACTAATTTCTTTCACATCTAATGGCTTGTAAACATCGCTAAACTCTTGAAATTTTTTAAGCACTTCATAAATTGAATTCATTTTTTCAGTATCAAATAAATTTTTAACATTTGCACTCACAACATTTACTTTTAAATGTTGTATAACATTTCCATTATCAACATAATCAAACGATTCCATATCATTTTCACTTTTAAATTCGATTGACTTTACTTTGGCTCGATTAAGAATTGCTGAATTCGATTGTTCAAAAGCCTTTTTCATTTCAAATGTTTTAAATTGGATGTCATAGTCATCTCCAATAATTTTTGTAAAAAACATCCCCTTAATGTAAATGTTAAAAGTGAGCTTATTTCCCGTTTTCTTTCTAACTTTAAAATTGGTATCACCCATGTTCCCTTCGTTTATGTTTGGTTTTTCCAAAACATCTACTTCGAAACCGTATTTGTCTTTAATATATTTTTGTGCTTTTACATCGATCTTTCCTGCCCCAACACATGCAGTCATTAAGAACATCGAAACGAAAATTAGCATTGTACAAATTGATAGTTTAATAGCTTTTATATTCAAAAAAATTACCTGCTTTCTAGACACCAAAATCCTTATTTTTCAATTAGAAAACTCCTAAAAATTCATTACTGACCAATTAACTTTACCATATTTTGGAATTCGTTTCGTTATATTTTAAAACTCCTTATTCAACTAATCTTCAATTTAGTTGCACAAGAAATTCTACAAACTGCTTTAACAGAGCTATCAATAAAAAAGAACCCTAAATATTATGGGTTCTTTTACTCTTCTATCTCCGCTGTTTCGATCCACTCACATAAAGAATAATAATGGCAAAAAGAAACATTCCACAAACAATAAATGGCATTAAGCCTGAATTATAAACCATATATATTCGAATATGACGAACCGCGTTTACAATAATAAAAATCACCATGCATATCCACAATATTGCAATGAGAGCCATATTTTTATTTCTCCGCATAAACATCAGCCCCTTCCAAAGAACAACTCCAAAAATACTGTTTATTTTATTATATAGTCGACACAGTGAATCAATGACCAATCGTTTATTTGTGTGTGTAAAAGTTATAGACTCATTGGAGGTCATGAGTTAGAAAAATAGTGATTTGCTGATTATTTTTAACCCATAAGAGGCTCATTAGTTTGAAAAATAGTGATTTGTTGATTATTTTTAACTCATAAGAGGGGCATGAGTTAGAAAAGTAGCGACTTGCTGATTATTTTTAACTCATTAGGGGGGCATGAGTTAGAAAAGTAGCGATTTGTTGATGATTTCTAACTCATAAGCGGTTCATGCGTTACTAAATTAGCTAAATCACCATAATTTTTTACTCATAAAATCTCGTGCCGCCTCCCTTACATAAAAAAATGTTTCTAAATTATGAAATTTCATCTTACTACCTATCTCTTTTTTGTATTCACAACAAAAATATATTAAGATATTTTTAAGTCTTTAATCTCTTCTACATTAAATAGTAAAAATATTCAATTTAAGGAGTTTCCAAAATATGAGTATGCCATTTGAATTTAATTTTTTAATTGTAACGAATGAAAAAGCGATCAGAAAAGAAAATAATACATTCTCTTTAGAACTTAATGGATACCACTTGTTTCCTATTGATACACCAATCAATGTGACCAGAAAGAATGATGAAAAGCCTTTTGGTATTGCTGTTATAAGGAAGATTGAATGGAAAAGTGAGAGTACATATATGGAATATGAATTAAAAGCAATTGATACGGTTAATTAAAAAATAAAACGGATAGCTAAGACTGCTATCCGTTTTATTGGTGTTTTTATATCTCTTTCATTGTTTGATATGCCTGTTTTGCTAAAGCAATATGACCAAGTTCATTTGGATGTACTCCGTCAGTGCCTTCGAAAAACTCAGTCTTCAATTGTTGATGATGTTGAAACGGAATTCGAAAATCAATTAAATTAAATTGATTTATTTCAACCATTTGCTCAATTCGTTCGGCTAACTCTTTTGCTTTTAAAACAAATGTTTCAAAGCCATTAATCGGTTCCCATACTTCTTTGTGATTGATATTTTCTAAATGAATTGGTGGATGGATTGCTATTATAGGTTGAATATTGTTGTGTATAGCTTGTTTGACCATTGAATAAATGTTTGACAGTATATAGTTTAAATCAACATTCCACCATAGATCATTTCCTCCAGCGCAAATAATTACATGTGATGGATTATTTAATACAACATCATGGTAGAATCGCGACAGCATTCCAGTGCTTGTATCTCCTGAAATCCCTTTATTAATAATCTCGACTGATAATTCGTTTTGAAGTACAGCTGGCCATGCATTAACTTTTGCTATCCCTAAACCTTCTGTAAGACTATCACCTAGACAAATAATCTTCATAAGCTCACCATTGTTCCTTGATTGCTTTTTGACCTACTCTTGGTCTTACTTTTACTAAATATGTAATTCCACTCACACCAAACATAAAGATGATATTAATCGTAAATGCAATAAACCCTGGATCTAAATCTTTTAAAAATTGAGGTGCATGAGGGAATAATGTACCGAAACTCGTATTTTCAATCGTTACGTATGCTACTGTAATTAATCCGGATAGTATTCCCGCTACTGCTCCAGTTTTTGTAACCGGATTACGTTTTAAGAACGTTACAATTAAGGCAGGGAATAATTGTAAGACGAAACTATATGCCATTAATAATAGAGATAGCATTGTTTTTCCACCATAAAACGTAAAGAGTAAAGCGATTAAAGCGATGATTGGCACTAAGATTCTAGTAAGTCCAGCTAACTTCGCTTCACTTGTATCTGGTTTAATTGCTTTAAATATATTTTTTGAAAGTAATGTTGAAGCCGTTAATAATAACAATGAGCTTGGAACTAATGCTGCTAGTAAACCTGCTGAACCAATTACACCAATAAACCAAGGTGGGAGTGTTGCTTTAGCAATTGAAAATAAAACTAGATCAGTTCGTCCTCCTTGAATATGTGGCATTTGTAAAAGTGCAGTAAAACCGATAAAAAGGATGAATACCATCAGAATTTGATAAAGTGGAATCAGTGCTGCATTTTTTCGTAATGTTTTTGAATCTTTTGATGATAAACTCGCTCCAAAAACATGGGGCCACATGTATTGACCAAGCGCAATAATTAAGCAAACTGATACATACCAAGAAATACTATAACCAGACTTAGGTAGTAGTAAAAATCCAGGTTTAGCAGCATCTAATGTTTTAAACATCGGTTCAACGCCACCATAAAAATGGACTGGCAAATAAATTCCTAAAACTAAAATCGTTATGAGCATCAAAATATCTTTTAGTATCGCCGTAAATGCTGAACCATGTATTCCTGATATATATACAAAGATTGTCACGACAATAACGCCAATCCACACTGCTAAATTCGGTGAAATGGCACCGTATGAAGCTTCGGATACAATAATTTTTATACCATTTAATTGGAGAACCATATATGGAATAATGGAAACGACCCCAACGATTGCAACAAGTAGACCTAAAGATTTACTATTATATTTTTTTACAAAGAAATCGGGCTGTGTTAATAAATTATGTTTTTTCGCATAACGCCAAATATGGGGTAAGATCCAAAATGGAATAATATAAGTAACAGCACAGAAAATATAGATTACTGGTCCGCCCATTGAATAAGATGCACCACTTGCTCCTAAGAAAATAAATGTAGTGAACATTTCACCAGCCATTAGAACGAACATGACAATACTACCAAAATTACGATCTCCAACTACCCAAGATTCCAACTTCATTTCTCTTCCTCTTCGGGCACGTATTCCTAAAAAAAGTGCTACTAGAAACGTAATTCCAATTAATAGAATGCTCATTGATTTTCCTCCTGTTTCTCTAATATCGCATTGCTAATAAATAGGCAGATAGAAGTGATGACTAACCAACTCGCAGACCAAAATACAATAAATGGTAATCCTAAAATGTATGGCTCCACACGATTTACAATCGTTAATGACCCTATAAAAGCAAAAATAGTTAAAAAAATGGCAAATAATTTCATCCTATTTCCCCCTTACCCTCAAATAGTTGATTATTTTTAAAATTCTGCAAATAATTTGTAGACTTATGTTAAACTCTTTTTGTAAAATAGTAAAATATTAACCTTTAATTGTAAGCGCTTAAAAAGGAGCATACATTATGAACAGTTATTCTAATCTTACAGATATACTAGAATTCGATAAAGAAGTATTGTTAAACATTTTAAACTATTCTTCTGATGAAATTTATATTTTAAACCGAAATCTTGAAATCATTTATGTTAATAAAATGTGTGAACAACATTATGGTTTACGTCAAAACGAAATTATAGGAAAACATAATGATATTTTTTTAGAAAAAGGATATTGGACCCCTTCAATTATTCCAATTGTTTTGGAGAAAAATAACACAGTCACAATTAATCAAACAACTCATACTGGTAAAGAACTTGTCACGACAGCTATTCCAATCTTCAATCCTATTAATAAAAACTTGGATTTCATTTTTATTACCTCTCGCGAAAAAAATTATATTTCTATTATTCATAATAGCACTCATGAACTTAGTTCGAGTGAACATTTGCATTCTAATGGATTTATAACATGTGATGACGAAATGACAAATATCATTGATTTTAGTAAAAAAATAGCCCCTGTTGATACAAATATTTTAATTCAAGGTGAATCTGGAACAGGAAAAGGAGTTCTCGCAAAGTATATCCATGATTTAAGCAACCGGAAAAACGGTCCTTTTCTTGCTATCAATTGTGCAGCAATCCCAGAAGAGCTATTAGAATCAGAACTATTCGGTTATGCTACTGGTGCGTTTACAGGTGCTTTAAAAAATGGAAAAATTGGCTTACTCGAAACTGCAAATAAAGGAACTATTTTCTTAGACGAAATCGGTGAAATATCTTTAAAATTTCAAGCGAAATTGCTCCAAGTACTACAAGATCGTAGCTTCTTTTCAGTAGGCGGTCGAGAATTAAAAAGGGCTGACGTTCGTATTATTACTGCGACGAACCGTAATCTATTGGAAATGGTAAAATCAAAGCAATTTAGAGAAGATCTATTTTATCGTTTAAATGTAATTGATATTCAAATTCCCCCACTTAGAAAAAGAAAAAAAGATATTCCTTTACTAGCCGATCATTTTTTAACTAAGTTCAATCATAAATACAAAGTTAGTCGATCATTTTCATCAAATGTAAAAAGCGCTTTTGAAGTATTTCAATGGCCAGGAAATATTAGGCAGCTTGAAAATATAATTGAGAGACTTGTTATTACTAGCGATTCAGTCATTCGATTGCCTGACCTACCATCTCAATTAATTCCTGATGATCAATCTATCTCAATCTATGAGGAGAATTCATTAGACAATATTTTAGAAGAAACAGAGAAAAAAATGATTATCGAATCTTATAAAATTCATAAGAGTTCTCGAAAAGTTGCCAAGGATCTTGGATTAAGTCAAACAAAAGCAAATAAATTAATTAGAAGATATTGTAAAAATGATGATTAAATCAAAAGGGAGATACTCCAGAAGTATTTCCCTTTTGATTATTAGGTATCAATTCTTTTCGTTAATTTGTTTGTGTATGTAACACACTCATTCTTGAGGCAACTATTTCAACGATTCGATCCCCTACCTCTGATGTAGTTGATGCCCCTCCTAAATCAGGTGTTAAATATTTGTTTTCAGTTAATAGTTCTTCAATCGCATTAAGAATTAACTTACCATACTTTTCATATCCGAGATAATCAAGCATTTGGCTTGCTGACCAAATTGCAGCGAGCGGATTGGAAATCTGTCTACCTGATATGTCTGGTGCTGAGCCATGAATTGGTTCAAACATTGACGGATATTCTCTCTCAGGATTGATGTTTGCTCCAGCTGCAAGACCCAAACCTCCAGCGATGGCTGCACCTAAGTCAGTTAAAATATCACCAAATAAATTAGAGGTCACGACTACTTCAAACCGTTTCGGGTCTTTGATCATAAGCATTGCAGCTGCATCAACAAGATATGAGTATGTTTTTACTGAAGGATACTCTTTACTCACTTCTTCAAATACTTGATCCCAAAATACCATTGAGTAATTTAAAGCATTTGCCTTACTAATACTTGTTACTGTTTTCCCTTGTTTTAGGGCTACTTCAAACGCATAGCGAATGATCCGCTCTGTACCTTTTCGAGAAAAGACACTATTTTGTATAACTACTTCATGTTCTTTTCCTTTATACAGCCAATCACCTGCTCCTGCATATTCACCTTCCGTATTCTCTCGGATAAATAACATATTTATATCATCGGTTTCTATATTGTTAAGAGGACACGGTGCCCCTTTTAATAGCGTTACAGGTCGTATATTCACATATTGATCGAAGCTTTTACGAATTTTTAATAACAAATCCCATAATGAGATATGATCTGGTACACCAGGAAATCCGACCGCTCCTAAATAGATTGCTTCAAATTCCTTTAATCGGTCAATTCCATCATCGTCCATCATTTTTCCAAATTGAGTGTAGTATTCACATCCCCAAGGAAATGATGTAAATTCTAACGTAAAAGAAGCATCGAGACTTGCTATTTTATTTAAAACTTTCATTCCTTCATTTATCACTTCTGGACCTATACCGTCCCCTGGAATAACCGCTATTTTATGTTTTTTCATATCAGTTCCCCTACTTTAGTTTTGATTCCAAACAATTAGCTTCAATTCAGTCATTTCTTCTACTGCAAACTTTATTCCTTCTCTTCCCGTTCCACTTTCCTTTACACCACCATATGGCATATTATCAACTCGAAAAGTTGGAATATCATTAATGATGACCGCTCCTACATGCAGTTCATTTGAGGCAAGTAATGCATTCGACACACTATCCGTATAGATTCCAGCCTGTAAACCATAGCGCGAATTGTTTACATGAGAGATCGCTTCTTGAATTGATTTCACTTTGGTAACCGTTACAATTGGAGCGAAAACTTCCTGACATGAAACTTTTAAGCTAGATGTACAATCCGCAATGATTGTAGGTTCCAAAATATTTCCTTGCGCTTTACCACCTGTAAGGATATTTGCATTGCTCTGTTTTGCTTCTTCAATCCAGTCTAACGCCCGATCTAGTTCATCAGGTGAAATTAATGAAGAAAGATAAGTTTCATCGTCAAAAGGATTACCAAGTTTTAGTTTTTTCGTTGCTTCTACGAATTTGTTCGTAAATTCCTCATAAATCTCTTCATGAACAAATACTCTCTGTAAGGAAATACATACTTGACCTTGATTTGAAAAGGCCCCCATTACACAACGATCAATAACATTATCAACATTCGTATTTTTATCAATTATTACAGCTGCATTTGATCCGAGCTCAAGTGTTGTTTTCTTTAATTTCGCCTTATTTCTAATGTTAATTCCCACACTCGTACTTCCAGTAAATGTAACCATATTTACTCGCTCATCTTCAACAATCGTATCCCCAACTGTACGACCCGGACCTGTCACAACATTTAAGATCCCGTCCGGTAAGCCAGCTTGCTTGAATAATTTAGCGATAAATAATGCCGAAAGTGGCGTTTGAGATGCCGGTTTTAAAACGACCGTATTTCCAGACGCAATAGCTGGACCTACTTTATGTGCTACTAGATTCATAGGAAAATTAAATGGGGTAATCGCTCCAATTACACCGATTGGATTTCTTACTGTATAGCCTACTCTTCCTACACCACCAGAGGCAGCGTCGAACGGAATTGTTTCTCCATGAATTCGTTTTGCTTCCTCCGCTGCAAATTTATATGTTTCTATTGTTCTTGTTACTTCTCCCCTTGAAAACATTATTGGTTTTGCAGTTTCCTTTGTAATGATTTCAGCAGCCTCATTAAAATTTTCTTTTAATAACAAAACGACATTTTCAAGAATTTGTGCCCTCTCAAATGCTGGCATTCTAGCAAACTCATCTTTTGCCTGATATGCTACTTCGATTGCCTGTTCTGTTTGTTCTTTTGTAGCAACAGCAATCTCTGAAATAACTTCTCTTGTAAATGGAGAATACAAATTTGAATACTCAGTTGTTTGTACTTCTTCACCATTAATAAATAAATATTCTTTCATTGGACTTACTTTGTTCATCATCATTTACGCCTCCAGTGCTTTTAAGACAGTCTCATGGAACTGTACAATTGCTTGCTCTGAAGAAGAATAATAGCCTTTATTAAATGCTCGTGAGCGGAATCCAACTTGCTCTAATTCAACTAACTCAACATCTTCATTTCGTACTATTTCAGCAAATTCAACTAAGTCTTTTTCTTCCTGTGTTAAGTTTTCATCTCTAAAGTAGTAAGTGTAAATTCCAAGTGTTGTCTCATGATCGACCGGGACCATTTGGATCGTAGCAATGTTTCCTGGTCCTGGATAAATAGTCATCATTAAATTCGGCCATAACCAATAGAATGTACCACCTTGCATTTCTACTTCATTAAAATCTAATGAACCCATTTTCTTATTTGCTTTCACAACAGAACCTTGAACAGAATAATTCTGACATGTAATAATTTGATAGTCTTTCATATCTAAAGTAGCCACAAAGCTAGGATGTGCTATATGGCAATGATCACATTCTAAATAATTATCAATAAATGCTTTCCAGTTTGCTTTAATAACTCTAGATTTACTGCTCGTTCTTTTTAACTCACTTAAAAATGAGAACTTACTTAGCTTTTCAAAAAAATCTCCATACGTCTCGATTAATGACGTAGCATGATCATCTAAATTAACAAAAATGAATGATTCAGCAATTTCCATCCTCACAGATCGTAAACAAGCATTTGATACACAAGCCAAATCCTCACCTTTAAAGTTAGGTGCTTTATTTAACTTACCATCTAAATGAAACGTCCATCCGTGGTAAGCACATTGTAAAATTTTCTTATTTCCACTTTCATTTTTCTCTAGCTTAGTTGCTCGATGCGGACAAACATTATAAAATGCTCGAATAACCCCGTCCTTATCACGTGTTACAATAATCGGTTCACCAGCTACTTCAGCTGTAAAAAAATCCCCTATATTTTCTAATTGGCTAACATGCCCAACTAACTGCCAAGTCTTTGAAAAAATTTTCTCTTGCTCTTCCATCAAAACCTTCGGATCAGTGTATAAATCATAAGTCAAAGTTCTCTCAAAAATTTCAGTCGTTCCATTTTGTACCTTGTTAAAAGTCATTAGTAAATTCCCCTCTCATTTCCCTATTTCTTTCCCCTGTACCATTTATATTGCAATAACCATGCCAAAACTAAAGAACCCCAACAAATCAACATTTACTGATTCAAAACGACTCAAATGAATAAAATAAACGAATCGAAAACAACTCGATTGAGTTGCTTTCGATTCGTTTATTTAGGTTGAAGGTTTTAGCTTTTAATCTGGTAAACTTTCTTTAAAAATGGCTCTTTTAAGTTAAAACGTTGTTTTTTGAACTAAAAAAAAGGTTATCTAATTAGACAACCTTTGGAACTCTTATGCAACTAAAGCATCAGCTAGTTGAATTACATATTCATAATCCATGCAATTTTATCGTAAAGGATTTTTGCTACAAAAATGAATTGGTCTATCTGGTACACGATGAAATCTTTATACATTGCACGAATGCTACAAGTCTACTGTCAGCATTAAGATCATCAATTGGAAGCGATAATATTCAACTTAAATTTGAATCAACTTTATTTTGAATTAGCCTAAAAAGTTCGAGTAACACTAAATTTAAAAATAGCCATGTTGCTCCGAACGTGTACCCTGCCAATACATCACTTGGCAGACGAATTGAAAAATATACGTTAGCTATACCCATCAAAAATAATAGTAATAAAAAAATGAAGGGCAGAAAAATACGGAGGCTTTGAAGATTAGTTTTGGTCAAATGACGAACTAAAATGAAAACAAAAAAACCGTAAACCAAAACTGACATAAATGACTGCTCATTCGGAAATCCAAGATTCAACAATGAACCTAAACTTGGCTTTAAATAGTGAAAAATACTAATTAAAATCTTTTTAAGTAACACTCCTCCAATAATAGTAGATAAACAAATTAAACTTTCTAACAATAAATCTCGTCTATTAAAAAAAAGTACACTGAAAGTTACGAATGAAATGACTAATAAAAACAATGGGTTTTGGAGGAAGAGTAACCCGTTCATCACCGTTTTCCAATCTTCATTAAATAATGTACGTATTAAATATCTACTAACCTCATTTAATTCATTTAGCTCATTATTTAAATATTCCTCAATTAATGCTAGTGTAGAAATAAACATTAACAAAAAAACTGCAAAGAGACAGAATATAAAAATTTCCATTCTTCTAAACGTAGTAAAAAATCTTGACAGGGATGAAATATAACGATAAATAAATGATTTAATAAACAATTTGTATCTTCTAGTTAAAAATATTATCAAAATAAATATTATGAGAGACGTTATTCCAATTCCTAAATACTTACTAGCGGAATGATGAAACTTGTCCCACTCTGGACCTAAAATTTTCCCAAGGGTAACGAATGTCACTCCCCATAAAAATGCACCAATATACGCATTACGAGCAAATGTTAAATATGGCAATTTAGAAATACCAGAAAAATATCCAGTAAAATGCCTAACACCTGGGATAAAAAAAGCTAATATCAGTAATTTATTGCCATGATGATCAAACCACTTTGCAGTCTTTTGATATTTTCCTGGTCCAAAATGAATATACTTTCCAAACTTTTGAATAAGACGATAACCAAATTTATTACCTATTAAATAAGATAAACTAATACCTATTATAGCCCCTAATACTGCTAACAATATGGATAAAAAATAATTCATTTTGCCTTGAAATACTAAATATCCTGAATAACTCATGGTAAGTTCTCCAGATATAGGTAATGCTAATAGTTCAAGAAGATTTACTAAGAATATCAATAGGTAGCTATGTTTACCTATTAATGTAATAAGAAGTAAAGCCATTTTAATACTCCTTTCTTCAAATTTTTTAATAGATTTAAATAATCAAGTTTAGCTTTTAAACAAAGTTGATTAAATTGCATTAAAAATTGATCTTTTTGGTTTATTCATTAAAAAAGTTTAACCAAATCTGTATTGTAAAACTTAAATGTTTAATTTATGCTAAACATATTTCATCTTAAATATTCTGATCCAAATCAAAGAATATACAAAAATCTCATAAGGAGCTCTTGCTAAACAAATGAAAGAAAAGCCTAAAAAAATCAGAAAAACAAAAAGAAAGTCTCTTAAAATATTACTGTCGCTAGTTATAATTCTTATAGCATTTATTGGATATAAGGGAATAAAAGCATACTTTAAATTACAAAATGCTACTCAGGGTGAAGTTATTCACTCAAGTATGCGTAATCAAGAATTAAAAGATACTCAACCGTTTTCCATTTTGTTTCTAGGAATTGAAAACTATTCAACAAAAGGTCAAGGTGGTAGAACGGATACCATCATTTTAGCGACTGTTAATCCAAAAGATAAAACTGTAGAAAAAATGAGTATTCCTCGTGATACTTACGTGGAAATTCCAGATCAAAATAAAAAATCTAAAATTAATGGTGCATATAACAGTGGTCTTCAATCATCAGTAAATACTGTAGAAAACTTTTTACATGTCCCAATTGATTACTATGTTACTGTAGACTTTGGTGGTTTTAAAAATATTGTTGATGAAGTTGGTGGAATTAATGTTGATGTTCCATTTGATTTTTGGCAATATACCGATACTAAACCACGTTATAAGGTTTACTTCAAAAAAGGAAATCAACATCTGAATGGTACAGAAGCTTTAGCCTATGCTCGAATGAGAAAGCGCGATCCCCGTGGTGATTTTGGACGTGAAGAACGTCAACAACAAGCCATGCTGGCAATTATCGATAAAATAAAGTCACCCGAAACTTTATTTAAAATAGATAAATATGCAAGCGTATTTAGTAAAAATGTCAAAACAAATATGAGCTTGTCTGAAGGATTATTTTTATTCAATGATATGAAAGAAACTAATTCTAAAAACATAACGACATTAAAATTGGATGGAAAAGACGATTATATTGACAGGATTTACTATTATATGCCTGATCAAACTAGCGTAAATGCTATAACAAGTAGTTTGAGAAATCATCTTGAGCTTGATAAATCACAAGCTAATTCTAATTCAAAATAAGTGCACATTTCATATATTTACTTATTTACCTCTTTTCTTTTTTTAATTAGTTTAAATTTTGATACATTCAACTTCTAGAAGCATAAATATGTGAATCCAGAATCAAATAGAGCTATAAAAGGAATATCACACTTGGCTCTGTTAAATTCTTGCTTTTTAAGTAAAAGAAAATGACCACAAAAATTTTTGTGGTCATTTTCTTATGTAACTAAACCATGCTTTAGTTGTATAACATCCATTTATTTGAATCTTCTACAAATCCACCAATATAGACCAAAAAATATAACAGAAAGCGGAATCGCTAATAAACCAAAAATTTTTGATTGTTTATTAGATACTTTAAATTCGTTAATCGCATCATTAAATGATAAATAAGTAGTATTGTTTGACTTAATTGCCAAAACTGTATTTTCACCTGTGTGTTTATATACCCATAGAGTAATATGTTGACCCGACTTAACATCTTTAATAAAGTTTTTTCTCTGTAATTGATTTTCACTTAAATATAGAACATCATAATTCGAACCATCATTTAAATATATTGAATCCACATCTTTATCACATAAGGCTTTTTGGTACCAATCAAAAACACCATTCACTACCAATAAGTTATTCTGCTGTGGCAATTTCTCATTACTTATATAAATAAAAAAAGACCACCTAGGAGAGTTAAAGTTCCTAATGCTATTAGGATCTTTTTAATATGCTTCATTGAAATATCTAAAACTTTCATTTCAAAACCTTCTTCTATTTATGCCTTATACAACTATCATAATGTGTTAGTTGAAGAAACCTCTACAAAAGTTTCACCATTTCAAAATGTTTCACAGTTGGAAAGGGGTCGTAAAAATGATGAAGTTGCTTTTTCCAATCTTGGTATTCACTAGATTGTCTAAAACCAATTGTATGATCCTAAGCGACAATCTCATTATTATATAGGTCTAATATAGAAGATAAATAGATTTTTTTCCCGTTAAAAAGTAAGTAGGTAATATCTGTTACCCATTTTTCATTTGGACGTTTGGCTGAAAATTCTCTATTTAAATAGTTTCTTGAAAGGACAAACTTTTCTTTGCGTCCAAAATGTTTCCATTTCTTTTTTAGTATCTTAGCTTGTATCTTATTTGATCTCATCAAACGATATATTTTCTTATGATTCACTTTTAGTCCATACACTTTACTCAGCCAAGTTTTAACTCTTGGATAGCCATAACTCCAATTAATATCTGGATCTTGTTGGCATTCAATAATTTTTTTCACTATTAATTGATCTACTAAATCTTTTTTAGTAGGGCTACTCTGACGTGTTAACCATTTGTAGCACCCACTCTTTGAAGCACCTGCTATCTTACATAAAATAACAACTGAAAATTGATTCTTAAGCTCATGAATTATACTGTATTCTAATGATTTTTCTTTTCCTGTATCATCCTCCTTTTCGCAGCTAAGAGCTTTTTTAAATAAGCGTTCTCTGCTTCTAATCGGTTGATCTTTTCAGCATCATTTTCATCGTCTCTTTTGGCTTTCCTTCTAAATAAAATGTCTGATTTTCCTCTTTTTTCATCTAATCCTTGGATTCCTTCTCTTTTGTAATGAGTTATCTTTGAATGGTCGTATATCCTATATCTAGTTCTTTAGCTATTGTTCTAATCCCCATATTCTTTTCAAAATACAAATCAATAGCTTTCAACTTAGTTTCTTTAGAATAAGTTTTTTAATTTTCCCCATAAAAAAATCCCCTCCATAATAGACATTACGATCCTTTTTTTGGACTGTCTATTATAAGGGGATAATAACAATAGGAAAGATCCTTTTTTTGCTGCTTCTTCAACTAACGCACCCTAAATGAGAAATTAAGTTTTTTCATTAATAGAAAAAGACTTATAAGTATTTATCACTAATCACTTTCATATGGTGTAACTCGTGCCCGGCAATGCCATATGCAATGATACCTATCGAAACTGGCTTGTTCATTACAGTTCCATTACGATCCCACGCTGCATCATCAATGGTTGAAATAAGGCTTAACGTGTTGGAGCGTACCGTGTCTAAACCGGCTAGTAGCTGCTCCCAGGATAGTTTGTTGAAGTTTGCCGCAGAAACATATTGATCCTGATCCATTGCTGGGAGTGGTGCACTTTCATTTCGTGCAATGGCAAGCATTCGATACGACATCACACGTTCCGAGTCGGTCATATGCCCAATCACTTCTTTTAAAGTCCATTTCCCTGGTGCGTACGCCTTCCTTGATGACTCCTCTGATACGCTACTTAAGAGGGTAATAGTCTTAGTTCGTTGCTTACTAAGTATTTCTTTAATATCTCCATTTGGCACAAGACTAACATACCTAGCATTCTCTGGATTTTCAATAGATAATGGTCGTGGACGCACAAGAATCCTCCTCATCGGAATAGTTAATTATGGTTCTAGGCTAATATTCGACTGTCAAGAGGATAGTTCCTTTATTTGATATTTAAGTTCATTGCCGCAAAATAATTACATATTAAACAACTTTATTATCTCTGTACAACTGATTTATGCAGTTAACATAATACAGTTAATATGGATTAATTCACTTTTTATTCCACTAAACTGACATTTAGTTACACAAGGAAATCAATAATCTACTTTAACAGAGACTTAAAAATAAAAAACCCGTAATCATTTACGAGTTTTTGCATTTAATGACTTTGAATAAACGATAGGCGCATTATTCTTATTAACCAACTCAATAACACCAATCTCCTGTATTTTACCAACAATCGGATCATTTCGATCTAAACAGTAATTATATGCTTCAGATAACTTTTCCGGTGTCAAACGGTTTGCTAGAGTACAATGCGGTACCCAGCTACCAGGTAAGTACATGGACTTTGGATTATCATTAAATTGTTTAAACTGAGCGTGAAAATTCTCATGAAACTCTATCAAATCTTTTGTAACAATTGGTGAATAATAAAATATCCCAGTATTTAAAAATGATCCAATTGAATTAAGAGTAATATTTATTTCCAACTCATTCTCGTACAGTTTATCCATCTGTTCGGTGAACTTTGATAAATTTAATTGGTTATAGCTAGCCAAAGTAATATGGGGTTTACGATCTATTACTTCATCGGCATAGAAAGAAATCGAACTTTCTCTTAACTCTGACCATATATCTCTAATCATTTTTTCAGTTTTTTCATCAAATAGTGCTACAACTCCGTACATTAGTTTCTTCCTCTTTCCAAACTTATATTAGGTCCATATGCATTACAAAAAGCTCACCTTTTTCCCCCATTACCCTTACGCCTTTATCAACAAATCCACTTTTTAAGTAAACATGCTGCGCAGCGATATTTTTATGATTTACACCTAAAATGATTTCAGTTTTTTCAGGAAAATGTGCTTTTACAAAATCAGGCAATAATTCTAAAGACTGTTTCGCAATCCCTTTCCCTTGAAAATTAGAGTCAATTGAATAAGCCCTAAGTAAAATAGCATCTGCGTTATCGCTATATTGCTGAACCCCTTCCCAACCATGCAATACAAAAAAACCAGTTACTTCGTTATTACTTACTATTACGATAGCATGACGTTCTTCCTCTAATTTACATATTTCTAAATTATCGATCGGTAATCCAGTAAACTTTAAGTGCTCATCCGTTAAATAATAGTTCTTTAACTGCTCATCAAATCTTGAATCGTAAAACTCCAAAGAAATAGCTGTAGTTGGCGATAAAGAATTAGTCATGAAAAAATCCCCCAATAAAAATAGAATTATAAGAATAGTACAATAATTACAAACGAATATCCATTAATAATTATTCAAACTTCATTAAGTATTTATCGAGGATTCAACTACTCTATGTATACTTTTATAAATAAAAAACCACCTCTACGTGGTTTTTCCTTAGAAGTTTTCCTTAAATACTATCTAAATATTTACTCAAATTGCTCTGGATATTTTTGCTGAAAGAATGTTAATAAATCGCCTTTTTTAAGTATTAAATGCAAACAAATTTGCTGGCTAATTGCTGATTTTAAAACAAGCTTATTGCAAAACTGACATTTTTCTTTTTCAATAAATGCATGTTTAATAGACAAAGGAAATAAAGTTTCTTGTTTTCCAGCTAATAAAATATAACCTTGATGATTAATTGAGAAGCTTACTTTAAAGCCATCGTACCCTCCAAGCCTACTAATTTTCACGTTTTGAAAATCTAATTCTTGAATAATCATGCAAAATAGCACCTCCGTTTTCAACAAAATATATGATGAAATGCTATTTTTATGTCTAATTATTCTTAAATATTTTCATAAAAAAATAAAAACTACCTAAAAAGTAGTTTTTTATCTCGTTTTCACTATGAAATTTATTATTCACTATAGTCGACGATTGTCTAATACAAATTTAAAATTGCTCAGAATACTTTTCTTGGAAATAAGCTAACAACTCTTTTCTTCTATTAAATAAAGTAGGACAAACCTGTTGACTAATATTCGATGGAAAAACTAATTTACCGCAAAGCTGACATGTCTCTCTTTCACTAAAAACGTGAATTAAATTCAAAGGAAATAAGATCTTTGTTTTACCAACTAAAAGCACATAGTTTTGATGATTGATCGAAAATCTAATTTTATAGCCCTTGTAATCAGTATGCTTTGAAATATGTAGATTTTGAAAATCAAATTCAAGCTTTGTCAATTTGGCTAGCACCTCCAAAATTAAGATCAGATAGTGAGTAAACTTTTAATTTCTATTTCCTATATTTTATTATTGTTTTTTCGTAAAGAGTATAAATGAAACTATTATTTTTTTATATATCATCGAAAATGATTTAATAATTCTAGAATTTGCATTTCAGCTCTTACAATTTTATAAAAAAAAGAGCACCAAAAAGCTTTAACTTCTAGGTACCCTCATCATTTAATTCTGTTCAACAATATCTTTTAATTCAGACCAACATGTAATGCGAGGAATATCTAACCCTCGATTATATGATGTGTCTTTTAAATATACTTTTAAAGTTAATTCAGAAAGTGTATTCAAAATTGCTGGTTTATCATCAAAATAGTAATCTAAATCTAATTCTTTTATAATGTGAATTTTTTCAGAGTCTTTCATGCCGCAATAAAAGCGATCTTGATGAACTGGAAATCCATTTTTTATTAACCATTCTTTTGTTCGGTCGCCGTATTCTTTATTTCTAGCAGTCACATAATAAATTTCATGGCCTTGTTTTTCTAATTCTTGTAATGTTTCTACCGCATAAGGAAAAGGAGGACAAGTAGTAAAGTAGGTTTCTTCTAAATTACTGTTCCACATTTGGCCACCTTCTTCTGCCGTTAAGCCAAAAGCCTCATGAATTTCAACTGTCTTTAGTTCATTGTAAACTTCTATCGGAACATTTTTATTTAATTTTTTATTATAAATTTGAAAAGCATGCTGTCTTAAATCAATTAAAGTATCATCAATATCGAATCCAAATCTCATTTTAATAGTCCTTCCTCATGCTATTGTAAATTTTGGATAACCAACGAATTTATAATCAGGACCAATTTTTGTTATTTGAAGGTCATTCAGTTCGATAGCTTGTCCCATCATATCAATTCCTGTACCTTCTAAAAATGTAGGTGCATTTTTTCCACCTATTAACTTAGGAGCTAAGTAGACGATCACTTTATCAACTAGTTTCTCATTCATAAAAGAAGCATTCACTTCTCCGCCACCTTCAACTAACAATGAAGAAATTGAAAGTTCCCCTAGAGTTCTTAGCATTTCGTGTAAATCAACTCGATTTAAATCATTCGTAACAAATACTTTTACACCTAAGTTTTCTAATTCTATTTTTTTCTGTTCAGAATGCTTTTGACTTGTGAAAATCCATGTTTCAGCTTGTTGATCGATTACAACTTTTGAATCTAATGGAATTTTTAAAGTTGAATCTAGTATCACTCGAACTGGGTTACGTCCGTTTGGAATTCTAGTAGTTAATTCTGGATTATCTTTTATTACGGTATTAACTCCGACTAAAATCGCACCAATTTCATTTCTTAATTGATGAACATCATTTCGAGCTTCTGCGGAAGTAATCCATTTGCTATCAGATGAATGAGTAGCAATCTTCCCGTCTAAAGTAGATGCAGATTTCATTACGACAAAAGGAATATTTTCAACGATATATTTATTAAATACTTCATTCATTTTAATCGATTGCTCTTCACAAACACCGGTAATGACTTCAATTCCTGCATCTTGAAGTATTTTTATTCCTCTTCCTGCTACTAAAGGATTTGGATCAAGTGTAGCAACTACAACCTTTTTTAAGCCTGCTTTCACAATTGCTTCTGCACAAGGACCAGTTCGTCCATGATGAGAGCAAGGCTCAAGCGTTACATAAATCGTTCCACCTATTGCTTTTTCTCCTGCCATTCTAAGTGCATGAATTTCAGCATGTGGTTCCCCAGCTTTTAAGTGTGTTCCAATTCCAACGATTCGATTATCGTTTACGATAACAGAACCAACTAATGGGTTCGGATCAGTCTGACCTTTCGTCGCCATTGCATTTTGAATCGCTAGGTTCATATAAAATTCATGATTACTCATGCAAACGTCCTCCCTTAAAATGACCCGAACGAACAATTTTAGTTTCTAAGTATTTTTCATTATACTTTGATTTGTCTCCCCATAATTGAATTCTTCCAGACACATTAGCTCCAGATCTTTGAAGAGCATCCAATTTACGAGGGTTATTTGTAATTAAAGTAACCGGTTTTGAGCGAAGCGTTTTTAATACTCGAATCGCATCCTCATAGTTTCTTGCATCATCCACAAATCCTAGCTCTTCATTCGCTTCAACCGTATCAAATCCTTGCTCTTGAAGAACATATGCCATCGCTTTGCTAAATAAACCGATTCCTCTTCCTTCATGATTTGCTAAGTAAAATAAAGCTCCTGATTCTTTTGAAGAAATCATTTTCATCGCTTCTTTTAATTGGAATCCGCAGTCACAACGTTTGCTTCCAAAAATATCACCAGTGTGGCAAATACTATGCATTCGAATTAAAGCTTCCTCTGAATTTTCAAAATCACCATATACTAGTACACTTGATTGTTGCATTTCTGCTAAGTTTGAAGAAGCTAATTTACTAATAATTTTTTCCGTGTTGTATGATCCATCACTACAAAAATCACCTTCTATATCTTCACATCGAAGCCAACTATACCATTGGAAAGGAACAGTTTCCCCATCTAAATTTACTGGCAGTTTAATCGGTCCAACTAAATAGATTGATTTATCGTTATTTTTTATTACATTAATTTTCTCTTTTAATAATGAAACTACTTTTTCGTTAATCATGTTAAGTTTCCTCCAAATTCAATACATCATTTACTAGCTTTTTTTAAAATCCACTCAAATCATCAAATTATATTATAAAGTTACATCAAAATTATGTTTAAATGAACTTTCTTGTAATAGCTGTTGTTCTTGTAAGCTTTCAACTTCTTTTCGTCTAGCATTTTCAAATTTCTTCAAATTAAATGTACTAATATCTTTATTTTGCACTGCTTCTATTATAATTCCCGCCAAAGTATCTGCATCTTTCATAGCGATATTAACACCAAGTGCAGCAGTAGGGCTCATCGTATGTGCAGCGTCTCCCATAATGATCAGTCCATCTTTAACCCAAGTTTTACTTCGGCTACTTTGAACATTTAATAATACAAAATCGCTCCAGGAATTTATATTTTTCTCAACTGTTTCAGTCAGTTCAGGAAAAGCCTCGACTAGCTGTTTTACAAATGGTTTGAAAGAATTTTTTCTTAACTTAGTAAAAGAGCCTTCTTCAATATTCCATCCAATTTGAATATAACCTCCCGCTTGAGTAAATAAAGCTAGCTGTTGGTTATTAATTAATGTTAGTCTAACCGTCGGGTCCCAACTAACAGGCCTAGGGACTTTTGCCCAAAGTAAATCATATCCATGTTTAATAATGTCCGTTGGTATATTGGCTAATTTGCGGATTGTAGAATATCGTCCGTCTGCACCTATTATAATTGAACTATTAATCGTTATTTCAGTATCATTCATAATTGCTTTTACACCAATATAGCGTCCATTTTGATCTTCTATTAATTTTGATACACGTGTACCCATTAAAAGCTGAAAGTTGTCATATTTTTTTGCTTCTTTTAAAATAACATTAAGCAAATGATTTTGTGGAACATGAATGCCAACATGTTCGGAATCTGGTGGCGGAAAAACACTTTTAATTAGTTTGTTCTCGCTCCAATATTCAACACGATCCATAAGTAGTAGACCGTATTCTTTTACCTTTTCATATAGACGATGTTTTTTTAAGATTTGTTCGCCTTCAGAATTTAAATGTTCACCTCTAAATTCCTTATCAATTCCATTATGTCGTTCCACTAAAACTGTTGAAATATTATTTTTTGCAAGCAAATATGCTAATAGGGCTCCACCTGGTCCAGCACCTACAATACATACTTCTGTATTCACATTCATGATATTGCCCCTATTATTTATTTTCGTAAAAAAATATTTAGTTACTTTATGTAAGTAAGTTTAATTTAGTAAATAACTTACGTCAAGTAATAAATTTATGTATGGTAAGCTTGTTATTCATACTATTTTCGTTATAATATGGTTATAGGTGAGGTGGTTTTATATGGATTTTTCTTTATTATGCCCTCGGTTTGAAAAAAGCGTAGAATTAATTAGTAAACGCTGGGCAATTCTAATAATTTTTCAACTTCTTTCTGGAACACAACGATTTTGTACAATCGAATCAACATTACCAATTAGCGGGCGCGTCCTTTCGGAAAGACTAAAAGATTTAGAACAAGCAGGAATTGTAAAGCGACATGTTTATCCTGAAACTCCAGTTCGAATCGAATACTCTTTAACAGAAAAAGGATTTGCTTTAGAGCCGGTTATTAAGGAATTAATGAAATGGTCTCAAGATTGGATATCGATCGATTAATAAATTTTTTGCTTCGCCTTAAAGTTATTTTTTAGAATTCAATTGCACATAAAAGGGATGTCTCAGTTAGGTTTCTAACTTGTGGACATCCCTTTTTGATATTGAAAAATACGAACACTGCGTGAACTTTGTTGATAAAGTTGTGAACTCCGTTGATATATGACTGATTCTCGTTGATATATAGCTCATTTTCGTTGATAAATCAATGAAACTCGTTGATAAGCTCCTAAATAGGGTTCAGATTCGTACATATCTAGCGCTCTTTTCAGAGAAATCACTGAAACTTGATTTTAAACTCCTAAATAGGGTCCAGAATCGCGAATACCAAACGAAATTTTCACTCTTTTCACGCAAAAAACCACAAGGAAGCAAACTATTCCTTGTGGATTTTCCTCAGTACTTAATTATTGAATGCCTAATTCACTCTTAATCGTATCAATTGTTTGACCTTTATATTTCTTCGCTGGTTTTGGTGCATTGTCTACAGCTGGGTTTTGCATTAGGTAGTTCTTTTCTACGAATGCAAAGTCTTTTGCATCGACTGTTCCGTCGAAGTTTATATCAGCTGAGCGTTTGTTTGTTCCCCAGTATGTTTCAATTGCAAGAGCGTCGTTAATGTCGATTACATTGTCTTTATTGATATCCCCAGCAACAGCATCGTCTACAGTTTCCACACCAATTCGCTTATAAATACCGTACATATTGCCATCCATTATATTGTAAACTCGGTCAAATTTACCGTAAGTATTAAAGTGACCAGGAATATCTGTGATGACTGTAAATTTTTCTTTCGTAAGCGGTAAGCCAGAAATATAGAATTGTCCAATGCTATCCATTGTACCTGTGTAAGTTTTTCCATTGCTATCGACAATCGTTACATTTGCCCCAATTTTCGTAAAGTCTGTTTTCTTCAGAGTTCCATCTGCATTTTCGAAGCTTTCAGGATGAATATAGCTAATTACACTTGAGAAATTTGACAATGGAACGATTGGTACAATATAGGTAATTGGTTTCGTCACTGTATTGTCAACGCTTGTAAATGTAGATGTTACCGTTCTAAAGCTAGAAGTTGAAATAACATCCTTCGTTACTGGTATTTTCACCGTAACGTCAACCATCGGAAGGTCACCTGAAACTTCTTGAGAACCATCGAATGTTACATTAACGTCAGATTTAACAGTCGTACTAGTTGGATTTGTTGTTGTAACATTTAATTTCCCACCAAGTTTCTCAGCTGCAGGATTTAATGCGATATTGACGATATTTGTATCAGCATTATTCGTCGTAAAACTATATAGCGCTTGTTTTAGTTTGTTTACATTATTAGCAGTAAGTGTAATTTTGTTTGACTCACCAGGATGTGTAATTAATTTGTTTAATCTTGTTTGAGTATTTGGTTGACCGTATACGTATTGAGTTCCTTCTTTAACAAAGTAGTATTGCTTATCACCATATGAATTTGACGCTTGATCTCCTCCGATGAATCGAAGTGAAGATGCTGCAATACTCGGTACCATTTCAATTTCATCTTTGGCTGAATTTCCATTTTCGTCTAATGTAAGTTTTCCACCCATGAAAGGACTATTATAGAAGTAACCAATTATGTTCGTAGACTGATCTGCTTTAACACCCGCTGCTTTCAAGATATCAACTGATTTATCATTAATTGTAGCAGAATATGGAACTGACTTTTGATCTTCTTTATACTCAATAAATGGATTGCCTTCTTTTTCGCCATCTACATGTATATCAAATTTATTTGGCATTGTAGTATCAACTAATAAATCTTGTGTGATTGTGTAGTCTTTACCTGCATCATCATAGCCAATTAATTTTACTTTGTATAAGCCTTCTTTTGCTAAAACCGCTTTTGAAGCAATTGGATTATTCACATCATTTGTAAAAGGATAATAAACCCCTTGTCCAGCCAAAATTGTGTATTGCACACCTTCGTCATAATTAACACCATCAAATGAATTCATTAATCCTAAATCTTGACCTGTCACCGCATCAGTTAATACTACGTCAATATATCTCATATGCGACTTTAAGGAGAATGTAGCATTTATATACGGATTAAATATTGGACTACTTAAATTATTGCGGTCTGTTGTCATAGTATGACGAGTAAGACCCATGTCTTGGAATCCTTTTTCTACATAATGGACACCAAATGGTACTCGATATGTTTCAGAAGGATTATCTTTATTTGTATAAACTACATATCCTTCATAAATTCCTTTTTCAGCTGTTTTAGGAATATTTATCGTAATATTTGTTTTCTTTTGGCTTATTCCTTTTAATGTAACTGAAGCTGGTGCTTGGACAGTTACGCCGTTTGCCGCTGCATCTTTTGAACCGCGTAGATTTGATTGGAAATTAACTTTCACATTAAACGTTTTCGTTTTTTCTCCTCTGTTCATTAATGTAACAGAACGTGAATTTGATAAGTCATTACCAACATAAGCTACGTTACCGAAACTTAGTGCACCAGTATCTTCATTAATTTGTTTTTCTTTTCCATTAATAATCATAGGTGTTTTTTCTTGTACTTTTATTTCAATCGTTGAATGGATAGCATTGTATGGATCAATTCGTCCTGCACCTTGTTCAAACACGCTATACGATTTGCTTAATGAATCAGCAGAATTCATTAAAATCGTTTTTATATCTTCTGGTTGTAAGCTATGGTTGGCTTGTTTTAATAATGCTACAACCCCTGTTGTAAATGGTGTAGCCATTGACGTTCCTGACATACGTTGATACGCATTTTTATAATCAGTTGGATTATCTGGATTGTTAATAAATCCTGGAACCGTTGATAACACACTTACACCTGGAGCAGTAATCTCTGGTTTAATGTCATAAGTTAATCTTGCAGGTCCTCTTGAACTGAAGTCTGCTAATGTATCGCCTTGTGTTTTTACTTCACTCATATCAGAGATTGTAAAGTTAGCTGAGCCTGTTTGTAGTTGTTGTTTTAATGCAAGTCCTTCAGCATTTGATAAACTGAATGTTGGGATGAAATTTACTCCTTCTCCTAAGTAACTTGGAATAAATCCTTCAGTCGGATTATCATTGTACATTAGTACTGCAGCTGCTCCTTGAGACTTAGCTACAGCAACTTTAGAATCTAACGTATAAGTACCTCGGCTCATTAGGACAATTTTGCCTTTAACATCTTTCCCAGTATAATTTTCTCCTAAATTTACATCTACTACCGGTAAAGTTTGCCCTTTTAGTTTTGTAATGTCATCACCATATCCACTTGCCATTAATTGTAAATTTGCTGATACATTATCCATTGAACCTTTTGCAGACATTGTTGTGATTGGAACATCACTTGCACCAACAGTTAACGCTAAAGCTGCAGTTCCTGGTGATCCTAATGTATACATCTTATTACCAGCGTTACCAGCTGCAACTACTGCAGTTACGCCATTAAGTACTGCGTTATTAATCGCAATGCTTTCTGCAAGTAATGGGTCATTATAATTTGCACCTAGTGAAAGGTTCATAACATCCATACCGTCAGCAACTGCTTGGTCAATTCCTGCAATGATATTTTCAGTCGAACCACTTCCACCCGGTCCTAATACACGATACACATAAAGATCAGCATCAGGTGCAATACCAGTTGTCGCATATTCACTTTCATTTTTCCCTTGACCTACAATTGTTCCAGATACGTGCGTTCCATGTTCTGTTACGTAACTTGCTGCACCTGTAGTTCCACCTGGTTTACCAGCCTTCACCCAATCATCCATCGTTGTTTCCATCGGATCATTGTCATTATCTACGAAATCATATCCGCCTTTAAACGCTGCTTTAATATCAGGATGATTGTAGTCAACACCTGTATCAAGAACAGCTACCTTTACATCTTTACCTGTATAACCTTCTTGATGTAATTTATCAATCTTAAGATAAGTACGCTCGTCAGCCATTCCTTTTCCAGTTGAAGTAGATGTAGCTTCCTTTCCTTCAACAGGTAGCTCTGACTTTACAGTTGCATCACTATAGATTGCTTGTACAGCTGTTGATTTCAGTAATTCCGTTAGTTTATTTGCAGGTACTTCTAACGCAACACCGTTAAACGCATGTTTATATTCATGTTTAATTTTATATGCACCGTCGGATTTTGTTTTAAATAAAGAACGTAAGTCTGATTTAAATGTGACGTGATCTTCATCAGCATTTTCTTTCGCTTTATCATCGGATAGAGCTTGTCCTTTTAAAGCTGCTTCCAATACAGCGATTTTTTGAGGCTTTTGTTTAAATGAAACAATGACAGAAACTGGTTCTACACTATCTAAGCTCACATCTGAATCTATAAATAATCCAGATTGATCAGTAGTAGAAAGCTTTTGTAAAGCTTGTCGTTGCTGTGAAGTTAATTTAGCTAAAATTGATTCTGCAGTCGAAGCATTTTCTGCTTTCGTATCATTAGACACATACCCTAATGAACCTAATACAAAACTCGACGATAAAACTGCAACAGAAAGACTTTTTGCTAGTTTACTATTACCCATTCTTTTTGACATACTCTTCCCCCAATTATTCTAGTTATCAAAATAAAGTTTTTAATGTATGAGGAAATATGAATCTAAAATACTGCCATTTTATATTCGATTATCGCTCTTCATTAAACCTTTCCTTTGTAATTAGATTATCTAGAATATTCAAATAATTGACAATCGGGTTATTAGATACCAATTAAATCAATACTTTTACAATATCCAACCATTTATTCGACATTTTTCTACTAAAAGCATCACGAAAATTGGGCACTTTATTATCTTTTTAAAACTTTATTGAATGGTTAGATTGAAAAAGGTATAAATTTTTTCTCATTTTTATAATGAGAAGAGCTTGAAATCCCCCTCCCCGGAGTAGTAAGAGGCAATCTCCTAAACTAACGAAGAAAATCCACAAGTGTGTTCATTTTTTCTGGATTTTGTCTTGAGTTACACTCATATTTTGCTAGCTTCTAAAGAAAACAACTAAATTGAATTAGATTATGCTTCGTTTTAGCAATAGCTCAACGCGAACTTGCTATTTATAAACAAAAATTAGGCTAATATCAACAAAAACTTGCTGTATATCAACAAAAACTTGCCCTTTATCAACAAAGTTCACAACTTTATCAATAAAGTACATATAGTGTTCGTACTTGTGGCTGTCATTTTCACCCCGCTTAAATTTATCAACGAGATCTTGCTATATATCAACGAGATCTTGCCATTTATCAACGAAATCTTGCCATATATCAACGAAGTTCACAGCTTTATCAATATAGTTCACATAGTGTTCGGGTTTCCGCTTTCATATTTCCTGCACTTAAACAACAAAAAGCTATAGATCAACGGGACTTGTTATTTATCAACAAAAACTATTGGTATATCAACAAAAATTATAATATATCAACAAAAACTAGCCCTTTATCAACAAAGTCCACAACTTTATCAATAAAGTACACATAGTGTTCGCATCGAAAACTTCCATATAAAATAAAAAGGCAGCCTCAAAAGTACTTTGACTAATGAGACAACCTTTAGCAACTATTCTATAAATTTCTTACTCTACTCAAATCTTGCTTATTGAATACCTAAATCACTCTTAATAGCTGCAAGATCTTTACCTTTATATTTCTTCACTGGTTTTGGTGCATTGTCTACTGCTGGATTTTGCATTAAGAAATTCTTTTCTACATATGCGAAATCTTTTGCATCAACCGTTCCGTCAAAGTTGATATCTGCTGAGCGTTTGTTTGTTCCCCAGTATGTTTGAATTGCTAGTGCGTCATTTATATCGATTACGTCGTCTTTGTTGACGTCTCCTGCAGTTGCAACATCAACAGATTCTGTTCCAATTGTTTTTTCAATTCCATACATGAAACCATCTAATGTATTGTATACACTGTCAAACTTACCAGATGTTGTAAAGTGACCTGGAATATCTGTGATCACTGTAAACTCATCGCTTGTAACTGGTAATCCAGTTGCTCTAAATTGTCCTCTTGTATTGAGTGGTGCATCGTATGAATTTCCTTTGCTATCTACAATCGTTACTTTTGCGCCAAGTTTTGTAAAATCAACTGCTTTCAAAGAACCATCTGCATTTTGGAATGTTTCTGGATGAATATAGCTTTTCACAGCTGAGATATTTGGCAAAATTGCGATTGGTACGATATAAGTTAATGGTTTTGTCACTGTATTGTCTACACTTGTAAGAGTAGTCGCTACATTGTAGAAACTTGAATATACAATATCTTTTATTGCTGGAATTTTGAACGTTACATCTACCATTGGAATATCACCAGATACTTCCTTAGATCCATCAAACGTTACATTAACATCTGATTTAACAGTTGTACTAGTTGGGTTTGTTGTTGTTACGTTTAATTGTCCTCCTAGTTCCTTAGCCGCTGGATTTAATGCAATATTTACGATATTTGTATCAACTGTATTTGTTGTAAAGCTGTATCCCGCTTGTTTCAGTTTAGCCACATTATTAGCAGTTAGTGTAATTGTATTTGTATCACCTGGATGAGTAATAAGTCGATTATTTCTTGTTTTTGCTTGTGGTTGACCGTAAACATACGGAGTTCCTTCTTTTGTGAAAATGTATTGCTTATCACCAAATGTATTTGTCGCTTGGTCTCCCCCAAGGAATCTAAATGATAGAAATTGTGTGCTTGGATTCATTGCAATTTCATCTTTTACAAATCCATTTTCATCTAATGGCATTGTTCCAGATAACCAAGGGCTATTATAGTAATAAGCAATTATGTTTTGAGACTGATCTGCTTTTATTCCTGCTCCTTTCATTAGCTCAACTGATTTGTCATTAATTGAAGCAGTAAACGGTACGGAACTTTGGCCTTCCTTATACTCTACAAAAGGATTGCCTTCTTTTTCTCCTGCTACTTGAACATCAAATTTATTTGGCATTGTATTATCTACTAATAAATCTTGAGAAGTTGTATATGATTTCCCGTCATCATCATACCCAATTAATTTAATTTTGTATAAGCCTTCTTTTGGCAATAAAGGTTTTGTACTAACAGGATTTGTTGGATCGTTTGTAAAAGGATAATATGCTCCTACAGTTGCTGCAATTTGATATTGAGTGTTTTCATCATAAGCAACACCATCGAATGTATTCATAACCCCTAAATCCTGACCTGTCACCGCATCAGTTAATACTACGTCGATTGATCTCATATGAGATTTTAATGAGAAGTTTGTAAATAAATATGGATAAAATAAACCATTATTTAAATTATTTCGATCAGTTGAGAACGACTGACGAGTAAGATTCATTGATTGGAATCCTTTTTCTACATAATGTACGCCAAATGGAATTCGATATGTTTCAGCTGGATTATCTTTGTTTGTGTACACTACATATCCTTCATAAATTCCTTTTTCAGCTGTTTTAGGAATATTTAATGTAATATTTGTTTTCTTTTGACTAATTCCTTTTAATGTAACAGATGAAGCAGTTTGAACTTTCACTCCATTTGCAACTGCATCCTTAGAGCCACGTAAGTTTGACTGGAAATTGACTTTTACATTAAACGTCTTCGTCTTTTCTCCTCTGTTCATTAACGTGATCGTACGGTCAGCTACATTGTCATTTCCATTAAAAGTTACATTCCCAAAGCTTAGTGCGCCTGTTTCTTCATTTATTTGTTTTTCTCTTCCGTTTACAATCATTGGTGTTTTTTCTTGAACTTTAATTTCAATCGTTGAATGGATTGCATTATATGGATCTATTCGACCTGCACCTTGTTCAAATACACTGTATGGTTTACTTAAAGAATCTGCAGTATTCATTAAAATCGCTTTAATATCTGCTGGTTGTAGGTTATGTTTAGCTTGTTTTAATAATACTGCAACACCTGTTGTAAATGGTGTGGCCATTGATGTACCTGACATACGCTCATATGCATTTTTATAATCTGTTGGATTATTTGGGTTATTAATAAAACCTGGAACTGTTGATAATACATTCACACCTGGAGCCGTAATTTCTGGTTTGATATCGTAAGTTAATCTCGCTGGCCCTCTTGAACTGAAATCTGCTAATCTATCACCTTGCGTTTTTGCTTCCCCAATATCTGTAAACGTAAAGTTAGCTGATCCGGCTTGAAGCTTTTGCTTTAACGCAAGTCCTTCTGCATTTGGTAATGAGAAAGTTGGAATGAAGTTAACCCCTTCACCAAAATAAGTTGGGATGAAACCTTCAGTTGGGTTATCATTATACATTAGAACTGCCGCCGCACCTTGAGATTTAGCTACAGCGATTTTAGAATCCATCGTATACGTTCCACGTGCCATTAGGACAATTTTTCCTTTTACATCTTTTCCAGAATATGCTTCTCCTAGGTTTACATCTACTACTGGTAAAGTTTGCCCTTTAAACTTTGTAACATCGTCTCCCTCACCACTTGCCATTAATTGTAAGTTAGCTGTTGCGTCATCGATTGATCCTTTTGCAGCCATTGTAGAAATTGGTACATCGCTCGCTCCAACTGTTAATGCTAAAGCTGCTGATCCCGGTGATCCTAATGTATACATTTTATTTCCTGCATTACCAGCAGCTACTACTGCAGTTACACCATTTAGTACAGCATTATTAATAGCAATGCTTTCTGCAATTAGTGGATCATTATAATTCGCTCCTAATGAAAGGTTCATAACATCCATTCCATCTGCAACTGCTTGATCAATACCTGCGATGATATTGTCAGTTGAACCACTTCCACCTGGTCCTAATACACGGTATACATAAAGATCCGCATCTGGCGCAATACCTGTTGTAGCATCTTCACTTTCATTTTTCCCTTGTCCTACAATCGTTCCAGATACGTGAGTACCATGTTCAGTTACGTAATTTCCAGCGCCAGTATCTCCATATGGTTTACCAGCTTTTACATAATCAGCATAAGTTGTTTCCATTGGATCATTGTCGTTATCTACGAAATCATATCCACCCTTATATGCTCCTTTAATATCAGGATGATTATAATCAACACCTGTATCAAGAACAGCTACTTTTACTCCTTTACCTGTATAACCTTCTTCATGTAATTTATCAATTTGTAGGAAAGAACGTTCATCTGCCATTCCTTTTCCTATTGATTTTGTAGAAGAATCTTTTCCCTCAACTGGAAGTTCTGATTGTACTTTTACATCACTATATATAGCTTGCACTGCACTTGATTTCATTAATTCATTTAGTTTATTTGCAGGGACTTCTAAGGCTACCCCGTTAAAAGCATGTTTATATTCACGTTTTATTTTATAAGCACCATCAGATTTTGTTTTAAATAATGAACCTAAATCTGATTTAAACTTCGTATGATCTGCATTAGCATTACTTGCTGCTTTTGATTCAGATAAAGCTTGTCCTTTTAATGCCGCTTCTAATACTGCAATTTTTTGAGGCTTTTGTTTAAATGAAACGATTACTGAAACAGTTTCTGAACTGTTTAAATTTACATTCGAGTCTAGAAAAAGCCCTGATTGATCTGTAGTTGAAAGCTTCTGTAAAACCTCTCTTTGCTGTGGTGTTAATTTCGCCAAAATTGATTCTGCTGTTGAAGCATTTTCAGCTTTTGTTACATTTGAAATGTGACCTAACGAACCTAAAATAAAACTAGACGATAAAGCAGCTACAGTCAGGCTTTTTGCAATTTTACTTTTACTCGTTCTCTTTAACATACTCTTCCCCCATTGTTGTATAATTCGGAAAATGATGTTTTAAAAGCAGAGGAATTATGAATCTAAAATACTAGTAGTCTTTATATTCGTTCATCGCTCTTCATTATCACTTTCTTAATCTAATTATTGTAAATATTCTAAAAATACTCAATCGGGTTATATGTGGTGGATTCTCTCTTTATCTACAACTTTTTTATACATATTTCGACACAATTCGTACCGGAAGTTTATAAACTTTCTTATATTTTTTATTGTTTAGATCAGTCAAAAATATAAAAATATTTCTGGTTGACTCGCATTCAATAAGATTCTCAATTTTTCCCCATAGAAAAAGAGAAGCCAAAATTCAGCTTCTCTTCATTCCATGATTATTGTAATCCTAATTGAGTTAATACATCATCTAGTGTAACGCCTTTATAAGCAGTTTTTGCTTTTGGCGCATTTGAAACAGTCGGATTTTTTAATCCAAAGTTTTTAACAATGTAATCCATATCCTTTTTATCTACTACTTTATCAAAATTAAAATCGGCAGCTGCTTTATTAGTACCCCAATATGTTTGCACTGCTAATGCATCTAGAATATCGATCACATTATCTTTGTTTACATCTCCTGCTGCTGCAGTTGGTAAATTAAACGCTAATCTTTTTCCTACTATTTCACCACGTACATTATTGGATAATACAACTTGTTTGTTCATAGTAAAGTGACCTGGTAAATCAACTGTTAACGTATATGGATTTACTTCAGCTTTTAGACCTTCAATGATATACTGACCACTCTTGTTTAAACTTGATGGAGTAGCAGTTGTTTTGCCGTCATAAGAAGTAACCGTTACATTTGCTCCAACTTTACTTAGATCCATTGCGTAAATAGGTTGACCTGAGGAATCTTTAGCACCTTCAACTTGTACTGTCCCATCTAATCTTGAATATGTTGGTTTATATTTAATACTTTCCATATAAGAGTAGACATTATTAGTCTCTACATTTGATTGATCAATCGTAGAGGCTGTCATTGAATACCAATTGAAAGCAGATCCTCCATAAAGTCCATCCGTAAACTTTTTAGCCGTTTTTAGGTCGAAATTAAATAATTGTAAGTCTTCTGGTAATGCTTTGTCACCTAAATAAGTGAATGTAATTGTATAGTTCGTATTAGACGGACTTGTTTGAACAGCAGCTACAGAAACTTGCGCATCACCATACTGCTTAACTGCATCATTTACTACTACATTCTCAATTGAAGCTAGGTTAGGATCAACTGGTATTGTAATTTTAGATGTTTTTAAGTTTTTAACATTATTTGAACGAACACTATAATTTACTGTGTCTCCATTTGATACGATTTGTTTATTTGCCTTTAAATAGTAATAAGGTAAATTGTGATCCACAAAAACAACTCTTAACATGTTAAAAGCATTTCCTATAACGTTTCTTGCATAATCCATTCCATAAAACTGAACTTGTAAAGGTGCAGCTTGTTTTCTAACTACAAGTTTATCTGTGTAATTTCCATTTTTATCAGTATAAATTGGTGCTTTCGGCCATGGACCATTATAGAATGTAACAACTGAATTGTCTGATTGATCAACTGGAAAACCTAGTTTACTTGCTTCTTCTGTTTCAGGATCATTTAAGTTAATGTTAAAGTCATATAAGAATTGTCCATTTGAATCAAATTGACTATCATTATATTCAATTACTTTTTGATCTAATGAATCAAAGCTAGAAGTCATAGTTGGTGCACCTTGATCATAAATGAACTCAGAAGATTTTGTAAATGTTTTACCTTGTTCGTTTGATCCAACCATCTTTATTTTATATCGTCCTGGTTGTGCAAATTCTGGTAGATAGCTAATCGGATTCTTAGAGTCACCAGTAAATGGATAATATGTTCCGGTAAATCCTTTTGTAACATAATAAGTTTGATTTTCGTTCAGTACGATTGGACTCAACGTGCCTAATAATCCTAGGTCTTCACCTGTAGTCGCATCTTGTAAAACAACTTCTAATGTTTTCATATGTGATTTTAATGAGAATGAATACGATTCGAATGGCCAAGCATTTTCCGGCCATGCTGTATCAGTTGAAAACATTGGTAAGGCGTCAACTGAATCAATGCCTTCATTTATTACACGTCCACCAAACGGAATTTGATATGTTTCTGTTGGATCTTGAGTATTTGTGAAAGTGATATACCCTTCATATGTTCCTTTTTCTGCTGTTTTTGGAATGCTTAAGTTAAACTTGATTGATTTTTGACTAATACCGTTTAATTTAACTGTTGAAGGACCTGATAAAGTTACATTGTTTTGAGCTGCGTCTTTCGATCCTCTTAAACCAGTTTGGAATTTCACATCTACGTTGAATGTTTTTGATTTCTCACTACGGTTCTTTAATGTAACTGTGCGCGAATCAGCGATATCTTTATCATCAAATCCAAATGAACCAAAGCTCATTCCACCTGTTAATTCTTGAATTGATTTTTCTTTACCATTAATGATTGTTGGTGTTTTATCAACTACTTCAAGTTCCACATTTGAATGGATTGCTTCATAAGCATCTACTCGGCCGCTACCTTCTTCAAATACACTATAGGCTTTTGATAATGGATCTGCTGTGTTCATTAAGATTGATTTAATATCTTCTGGTTTTAAATCTTTATTTGATTGTAGTAGCAATGCAGATACACCAGCTACATATGGTGTCGCCATTGAAGTACCTGATAATCGCTCATACGAATATTTATAATCTTCTGGTTTTGAACCATCAACTGTTTTATCGTTGACATAGAATGGTACAGTTGAAAGAATTGACACACCAGGTGCAGTAACTTCTGGTTTAATATCATAGTTCACACGCGTTGGACCTCTAGAACTGAATTGAGCTAATTCATCTGAAGCAGTTTTTAATTTCGTAAAATCTCCAAAAGTAAAGTCTGTCTTACCAGCTTTAATTGCAGCTGCGATTGTATTTCCATCGTCATTTGAAACTGAGAATGCAGGAATCGCATCGACTGATTCACCAAGGAATGCTTGAATTGGTCCTTCAGCTTTATTTGTTTCATCGTTATACATTAAAACACCAGCTGCGCCAGCCGCTTTTGCAGCTTTAATTTTATCAATTAATGCGGTCGTACCACGTTTAATGAATGCAATCTTACCAGTTAAATCTTTTCCCTTAAAGTCGGCTGCGTTGGCTAAACCTACATCAACAAGCTGATATGTTTTACCTTTTAATGTAGTTAAATCGTCTTTATAATTTCTTGCTAATTGTCTTAAAGTATAATTTTTACCATCTTGCACACCTGCATATTGATAAATATCAAGTGCAATAGATGACGCTCCTACAGTTAAAGCTAACGCTGCAGCTCCAGGTGCACCAACAGTATACATTTGGTCCCCACTATTTCCTGCCGCAATAACAGTAGTCACCCCACTTAAAACTGCGTTGTTTACCGCAATAGAAGTTGCAAAAAGTGGGTCATTTAATGTTGCCCCTAGAGACATATTAATGACATTCATACCGTCTTTCACAGCTCGGTCAATTCCAGCAATGATTGCATCTGTTGTTCCACTGCCATATGGACCAAGTACTTTGTAAGAATAAATATCAGATTCTGGAGCCGCACCAACAGTTTTATACTCACTATCTGCTTTTCCACGACCACCGATAATTCCCGCTACGTGCGTACCGTGTTCAGTATAATACGCACTTCCACTAACGAATTCAGCTTGTCCAGATTTTTTCCAATCTGTGTATGTTGTTTCCATTGGATCATTGTCATTGTTAACGAAATCATATCCACCTTTATATGCATCTTTCAAATCTGGGTGGTTGTAGTCAATTCCTGTATCTAGAATTCCTATTTTAATTCCTTTTCCAGTAAAGCCTTCCGCATGTAATCGATCTAAAGCATCATAAGGTGTATAGTTGCCAACATTTGATTCATCAGCTTTTAGTTCATCGTTTTCCTTTGGAGGATCAATTGTAAATGTTCGGTTACTCCAAACTGCTTTAACAGCTTTTGATTTCAATAGATTTTTAATTTGGTTTGCTGGTAGACTCATCGAAACACCATTAAAAGCATTTTTATATGAACGACTAATCGTATAATCTACTTTTTTAGTTTTACCACTTTCTAGTACTTGCCCAACATCTTCAGCAAATGTCTCGTGATCTTGATCGACAAGTTTTGCTGCATCAGATGTAGTTAATGTTTTACCTTCTACACTCGCCTCAATTTGGGCTACTTTAGCAGGTTTATTTGCAAACTCTACAATAACACTTGCTTGCTCTGAAGAATTTAAGTTAATATCTGAAGAAATTTGAAGACCTGTTTGTTCACTAGTCGAAAGCTGTTCAAGTGCTGCTCTTTGTTCTGAAGTTAGATTCGCTAGTATGTTTTCTACATTACTTGGACTTGCTGCTTTTGTGCTATTGACTACATGACCAAGTGAGCTCAACATAAAACCCGAAGTTAAAGCTAAAACGGTAAAGCTTTTTAAAAACTTTTTCTCTGTCTTATTCCCCATTTCTCTTCCTCCTAGATCGTTTACAACAAAGTAGATTTCTACATTGAAGTTCAAAAATATTCTTACTTTGACAAATTCTGAAATATTTCCCAAAAAATAAACAAACAAATTGTCATTTATTCAATTTAATTATTGAGAATTTTCATTTTTTTTACAATTGGGTTAATGAAGTTTTATACCACAGGGTTTACAGAACAATTCAGGAGAAAGTTCGACAAAATTTCCGTTAAATGTTTATAAACTTTTGGTATAAATTTTACTATTTTATTTAAATATAAATTTCTTATATATATATATCGAT
>NZ_JBHJTJ010000025.1:0-47317 GCF_042267765.1 Gottfriedia sp. NPDC056225
TAAACGGCGGCCGTAACTATAACGGTCCTAAGGTAGCGAAATTCCTTGTCGGGTAAGTTCCGACCCGCACGAAAGGCGTAACGATTTGGGCACTGTCTCAACCATAGACTCGGTGAAATTATAGTACCTGTGAAGATGCAGGTTACCCGCGACAGGACGGAAAGACCCCGTGGAGCTTTACTGCAGCTTGATATTGAATTTTGGTACAGCTTGTACAGGATAGGTAGGAGCCTGTGAAGCCGGAGCGCTAGCTTCGGTGGAGGCGTCGGTGGGATACTACCCTGGCTGTATTGAAATTCTAACCTAGAGCCGTTATCCGGCTCGGAGACAGTGTCAGGTGGGCAGTTTGACTGGGGCGGTCGCCTCCTAAAGAGTAACGGAGGCGCCCAAAGGTTCCCTCAGAATGGTTGGAAATCATTCGAAGAGTGTAAAGGCATAAGGGAGCTTGACTGCGAGACCTACAAGTCGAGCAGGGACGAAAGTCGGGCTTAGTGATCCGGTGGTTCCGCATGGAAGGGCCATCGCTCAACGGATAAAAGCTACCCCGGGGATAACAGGCTTATCTCCCCCAAGAGTCCACATCGACGGGGAGGTTTGGCACCTCGATGTCGGCTCATCGCATCCTGGGGCTGTAGTCGGTCCCAAGGGTTGGGCTGTTCGCCCATTAAAGCGGTACGCGAGCTGGGTTCAGAACGTCGTGAGACAGTTCGGTCCCTATCCGTCGTGGGCGCAGGAAATTTGAGAGGAGCTGTCCTTAGTACGAGAGGACCGGGATGGACACACCGCTGGTGTACCAGTTGTTCTGCCAAGAGCATGGCTGGGTAGCTATGTGTGGAAGGGATAAGTGCTGAAAGCATCTAAGCATGAAGCCCCCCTCAAGATGAGATTTCCCATAGCGTTAAGCTAGTAAGACCCCTGAGAGACGATCAGGTTGATAGGTCAGAGGTGGAAGCATGGTGACATGTGGAGCTGACTGATACTAATCGGTCGAGGACTTAACTAACAAGTTTGATAATGACATTATCTAGTTTTGAGGGTACGAAGTACAACTCAGGTAAATCAGGTGATTATGGCAAAGAGGTCACACCCGTTCCCATACCGAACACGGCAGTTAAGCTCTTTTGCGTCGATGGTAGTTGGGGGTTTCCCCCTGTGAGAGTAGAACGTCGCCTGGTTAAAACAAAAACATCAGCTATTAGGCTGATGTTTTTTTGTGCAATAAATTGTCAACAATTTTACAATTGCTACTCGTCTAAGTAATTTTTTTAGTAAAATCTAGAGGAAAAAAAGCTTCTTAAAAGAAATGTTAAACATATATATATTTATACTGATAAATAATGCTGACCGATTAGCAAGCCTGTAGGTGAAAAAAGAAGAGTAATGGTACATATACTTAATGCGTAAAATCGGAAACTATATCGTCTTTCTTGACCGCTTCCAATTTATACTTTCTTAATCGTACAAAAAAAGATTAAGAGCAAAGTAGTTTGGAAAAAATGATAAAGAGATAATAGTTGAATTTTTTTATGAAAGGAATATAATAATAGTCAAAGATAGTCAAAGTCAGTAAAGGTGGTAAATAGATGAAAAACATATCAGATATCATTGAACAATATCTAATGCACTACTTTGACATATCAGATAAAGATTATGTCGAAATAAAAAGAAGTGAAATAGCGAATAAATTCGACTGTGTTCCTTCTCAAATAAATTATGTAATAAATACAAGATTCACTTTAGAACGAGGATACGTAGTTGAAAGTAAACGTGGTGGAGGAGGGTATATTCGAATTATTAAAGTGCAATTTCATGATAAAGCGAGTGTAATTGATCAAATATTAGACAGCTTTAGTAGTAATATTGCACAGTCTAGCTCTGAAGACTATATTCGATTACTGCTTGAGAATAGTGTAATTACCCAACGTGAAGCCAAGATGATGTTAAGCGTATTAGACCGTTCAGTAATAATGGTAAATTTACCTTATCGAGATGAGTTAAGAGCAAGAATGTTCAAAGCAATGCTAAGAAGCTTAAAGTTTAAATAGAGTATGGAGGTTGCCCATAATGATTTGTCAAGAATGTCAAGAACGTCCGGCAACATTACACTATTCTAAAATTATTAATGGTGAAAAAACAGATATACGCCTATGTGAGAAATGTGCAACTGAATCAAACAATAAATATATTTTTTCTGAAATAGGTGGTTATTCTGTAAATGATCTGTTAGCTGGATTGTTTAAAGGAAATACTGGTATTTATGAAATGAAGAAAAATAAAATTCATCATGATCCACATATTGAATGTCCTAGATGCAAGATGACTTTTCAAAAGTTTACTAAGATTGGACGTTTAGGTTGTTCAACTTGTTATGAAACATTTATGGATCAGATGAAACCAATTGTTAAAAGAATTCATAGCGGTAATGCAACGCACACAGGTAAGTTACCTCAAAAGATAAATGGGACTATCTCTTTAAAGAGAAAGCTACAAGATTTGAAGTCTCAAATGAAAAATTTTATTGATAGTGAGAATTTTGAGCAGGCAATTAAGGTTCGGGATGAGATCCGTGATCTTGAAAGAGATTTACAAGCCCTTCAAAAGGAGGTGGAGTAAATTATGTCTATTGACCGTATTATTAATGAGGCAATTAGTCCATGGATGAAACAAGAAGGTCCTGATGACGATATAGTCTTAAGCAGCCGTATTAGGTTAGCTAGAAACTTTAATGCATATTTGTACCCATCGCTACTTAGCCAAGATAAAGCTAAAGAAATTTGTCATTTAGTTAAACATTATTTTGAAGGTAGTACAGCTTTACCAAATGGACCTTTTGAATATATTGAAATTAATAAGTTAGAACCAGTAGAGAAGAGAGTACTAATTGAGAAGCATTTAATAAGTCCTAATTTAGTTCAAGAGTCCGTACATGGCTCATGTATACTATCTCAAGATGAACAAATTAGCATAATGATAAATGAAGAAGATCATTTACGTATTCAGGCTTTATTTCCTGGGTTACAACTTAGAGAGGCACTTACTCAAGCGAATCATATTGATAATTATATAGAGAGTCAGCTTGAATATGCTTTTGATGAAACAATAGGCTACTTAACGAGCTGCCCTACAAATGTTGGTACCGGATTGAGAGCTTCAGTGATGATGCATCTTCCGGCGCTAGTCATAACAAAACAATTTAACCGATTAATTCCTACAATTAATCAACTTGGATTAGTTGTAAGAGGAATTTACGGTGAAGGTAGCGAAGCTTTAGGTAATATCTTTCAGATTTCAAATCAAATTACTTTAGGGAAATCGGAAGAAGAGATAATAGAAGATTTAACGACAATTGTACAACAACTGATAAAACATGAAAAATCAGCAAGAGACGCACTTGCCAGAACCTCCTTAATTCGCTTAGAGGATCGAGTTTTTCGTTCTCTCGGTACTTTGAAGTACGGGAGAATAATAGAGACAAAGGAAAGTGCTAAATGTTTATCAGACGTACAATTAGGGATTGATTTAGGATTAATTCAAGGTTTATCTAAAAACTTTTTACATGAATTAATGATATTAACTCAACCAGGTATTTTACAACAATTCGTAGGTGATCAACTTACTCCTGAGGAAAGGGATATTAAGAGGGCATCACTAATACGCGAAAGACTATCTGATAAAAATAATTAATTATATGGGAGGAACCAATTATGATGTTTGGTCGATTTACAGAACGTGCTCAAAAAGTATTAGCTCTTTCTCAAGAAGAGGCAATCCGAATTGGACACTCAAATATAGGTACAGAACATATTTTACTAGGGCTTGTTCGTGAAGGAGAAGGTATTGCAGCAAAGGCATTACTTGCTCTTGGATTAAGTCCAGAAAAAGTGCAACAAGAAGTAGAAACATTAATAGGACGCGGCCAAGGAGTAGCTCAAACAGTTCATTACACACCGAGAGCTAAAAAAGTAATTGAATTATCAATGGATGAAGCTCGTAAATTAGGCCATTCTTATGTAGGAACAGAACATATTCTATTAGGTCTAATTAGAGAAGGAGAAGGTGTAGCAGCAAGAGTATTAAATAATCTTGGTGTTAGCTTAAATAAAGCTCGCCAACAAGTCCTTCAATTGTTAGGGAGTAATGAAAGTTCGTCTAATCATCAAAATGGTTCTGCAAACCAAGCAAATACTCCAACATTAGACAGCTTAGCTCGTGATTTAACAGTATCGGCTAGAGAAGGCCGCTTAGATCCAGTAATTGGACGTAGTAAAGAAATTCAACGAGTTATTGAAGTATTAAGTCGTCGTACAAAAAATAATCCAGTATTAATTGGTGAGCCAGGTGTAGGTAAAACTGCAATTGCGGAAGGGTTGGCTCAGCAAATTGTTAATAATGAAGTGCCAGAAATTTTAAGAGATAAACGAGTAATGACTCTTGATATGGGTACTGTAGTAGCAGGAACTAAGTACCGTGGTGAATTTGAAGACCGTTTGAAAAAGGTAATGGATGAAATTCGCCAAGCTGGTAATATTATTCTTTTCATTGATGAACTTCATACATTAATTGGTGCAGGTGGAGCTGAAGGTGCAATTGATGCTTCTAATATCTTAAAGCCATCATTAGCACGTGGTGAACTACAATGTATCGGCGCTACAACAATTGATGAATACCGAAAATATATTGAAAAGGATGCTGCATTAGAGCGTCGCTTCCAACCAATTCAAGTCGACCAACCAAGCGTAGAAGAGTCAATTCAAATTCTTCAAGGTTTACGTGACCGATATGAGGCGCATCATAGAGTATCAATTTCTGATCAATCAATTATTGAAGCTGTAAAACTATCAGACCGATATATTACAGACCGTTTCTTACCGGATAAAGCGATTGACGTAATTGATGAGGCAGGATCTAAAGTACGTTTACGTAGCTTTACAACACCGCCGAACTTAAAAGAGTTAGAATTAAAGTTAGAAGAAGTTCGCAAAGAAAAAGATGCAGCTGTTCAAAGTCAAGAGTTTGAAAAAGCAGCATCATTAAGAGATTCTGAACAAAGGCTACGTGAACAATTAGAAGATACGAAACGTCAGTGGAAAGAAAAACAAGGCAAAGAAAATTCTGAAGTAACTGTAGAAGATATCGCAAATGTTGTGTCATCATGGACGAATATCCCAGTTACAAAATTAGCACAAACAGAGGCAGATAAACTGTTAAATATGGAAAGTGTTCTTCATAAGCGATTAATTGGTCAAGAAGAGGCTGTTGTAGCAGTTTCTAAAGCTGTACGACGTGCTAGAGCGGGATTAAAGGATCCAAAGCGTCCGATAGGTTCATTTATTTTCCTAGGGCCTACAGGGGTAGGTAAAACAGAATTAGCGCGTGCATTAGCTGAAACAATTTTCGGTGATGAAGATGCAATGATTCGAATTGATATGTCAGAGTACATGGAAAAACACGCAACTTCTCGTTTAGTAGGGGCACCTCCAGGATATGTAGGATACGATGAAGGCGGTCAATTAACTGAGAAAGTTAGACGTAAACCTTACTCAGTAATTTTACTAGATGAAATTGAGAAAGCTCATCCGGATGTGTTTAATATCTTACTTCAAGTATTAGAGGATGGCCGTTTAACTGATTCAAAAGGACGTACAGTTGATTTTAGAAATACGCTTGTGATCATGACATCAAATGTCGGGGCAAGTGCTTTAAAAACAAATAAATATGTTGGATTCAATATTAATGATGGTGAAAAAGATTATAAAGATATGAAAGGGAAAGTATTGGAGGAACTGAAAAAAGCATTCCGTCCAGAATTCCTAAACCGTATTGATGAAACAATTGTATTCCATTCATTAGAGAAGAAACATATTAAAGAGATTGTTCACTTAATGGTTAATAGCTTAACGAAACGTTTAAAAGAACAAGAAATTGATTTAGAGTTGTCAGATGCAGCGATCGATAAAATTTCTGATGAAGGATTCGATGCTGAATATGGTGCTCGTCCATTAAGAAGAGCGATTCAAAAACAAGTAGAAGATCGTTTATCTGAAGAGTTATTAAAAGGTAATATTGAGAAAGGTCGAAAGGTCGTTCTTGATGTACAGGATAACGAGTATGTTATTAAACCAGCGGTTGAAACTGTAAATCAATAAGTAGTGATAAAGTTCATGTCTTTTTGTGAAGGAATTTTGAACATTTGATTGTAAAGTTATCTAATTTGTGAAAAAGGGCGTGAAGCCCTTTTTCTTATATCAAAAAAGCGTTAGGATATACTTAGAATACATACTCTATTAATATAGAAAATCATGTAACAAAAGAGGTACTATACATATGGCTAAAAAGAAAACTAAATTCGTGTGTCAATCATGTGGGTGCGAATCGGTTAAGTGGGTCGGAAAGTGTCCTGCATGTAATGAGTGGAATACAATGGTTGAGTTTATCGAACAACCGCCTAGTTCTAGGAGGTTAACTTTTAATACAAATGCTACAACAGAAGGGACTAGACCTATTTCGATTATGGAAGTTGAATTAGGCAATGAAACTCGTATTGGAACTTCCTTCGAAGAGTTTAACCGCGTATTAGGCGGTGGAATCGTTTTAGGTTCATTAGTTTTAATTGGTGGTGATCCTGGAATTGGTAAATCTACGATGCTCTTACAGGTTTCATCTCAATTAGCTAAAAAGGATCATAAAGTTTTATATGTTTCAGGGGAAGAATCTCAGAAGCAAATTAAATTAAGAGCAGAACGTCTAGGTGTCGCTACTCAAAACTTATATGTTTTATCAGAAACGGATTTGTCTTATATTGCGAGATATATGGATGAAATGGCACCAGATTTTGTAGTAATCGATTCGATTCAAACAATCTATTTACAAGAAGTAACATCTGCTCCAGGTAGCGTTTCTCAAGTTCGAGAATGTACATCGGAATTAATGAAAATCGCAAAGACAAAAGGTATTCCGATTTTCATTGTAGGTCATGTGACAAAAGAGGGTGCAATTGCTGGCCCACGATTATTGGAACATATGGTAGATGCAGTGTTATATTTTGAAGGTGAAAGACATCATACATATCGCATATTAAGAGCGGTTAAAAATCGTTTTGGATCTACTAATGAGACTGGTATATTTGAGATGAAAGAGCTAGGATTGGTGGAGGTACTAAATCCATCTGAAATATTTCTAGAAGAAAGGCCATTTGGAGTAGCTGGTTCAACAGTTGTAGCCTCGATGGAGGGAACTAGACCGGTACTTGTAGAGTTACAGGCACTAGTTTCACCTACAAGCTTTGGGAATGCAAGACGCATGGCAACAGGTATAGACCATAATAGAGTATCTCTAATAATGGCCGTTTTAGAAAAGAGAATGGGGCTATTGTTGCAAAATCAAGATGCTTATTTAAAAGTTGCCGGAGGTCTGAAGTTAGATGAACCAGCCGTTGATTTAGCAGTCGCAGTAAGTATAGCTTCAAGCTTCCAAGATAAGCCCACAAATCCTACAGATGTAGTAATTGGTGAGATTGGTTTAACTGGAGAAGTGCGAAGAGTATCTAGAATTGAGCAAAGAGTACAAGAAGCGGCAAAGCTTGGATTTAAAAGAGCAATAATTCCATCAAAAAATATTGGAGGATGGAGTTTTCCTGAAGGAATGGAAATAATAGGTGTTAATACAGTACATGAGGCACTAAAATACGTGTTAGGAGGGTAGAAATGGAAGATCAAAAACAAAAAGCTAAATCAATGTTGCCAGTTTTACAAATGATCTCTCCGGGTACACCTTTGCGTGATGGCATAGACAATGTACTTCGGGCACAAACTGGCGGATTAATTGTACTTGGCTTTAATGATGAAACAAAGGAAATGGTCGATGGAGGATTTCATATTAATGACCCTTTCTCTCCAGCGAGTTTATATGAATTAGCAAAAATGGATGGAGCACTTATTTTAAATGAAAGTGGGACAAAAATCCTATTAGCTAATGCACAATTAATTCCGGATCAATCGATCTTTACAAAAGAAACTGGTATGCGTCATCGAACAGCAGAGCGTGTTTCAAGGCAGACCGGAAACTTAGTAATCGCTATTTCACAAAGACGTAATGTTATTACACTCTATAAAGGGAACTTGCGGTATACTTTGCGAGACATTGGCGTAATTTTAACAAAAGCAAATCAGGCGATTCAAACCCTTGAGAAATATAAGATTGTATGGAATCAAGGGATAACTTCACTTAGTATTTTAGAGTTCGAAGAGTTAGTTACTTTATTTGAAGTCGTAAATGTTTTACATAGCGTAGAAATGGTACTTCGAATAAAAAATGAAATTAATAACTATGTAATTGAGCTTGGTGATGAAGGAAGGTTAATCGAACTACAGTTAATAGAGATAATTTCGGACCTTGAGGAGGAGGCATTACTTTTAATAAAGGATTATCATTATAATAAGGAACAAGATCCAAAGACAATCTTGTTAAAGCTACAAGAATTAGCCAATGAAGAATTGTTAGAGGACCATGCCATTATTAAATTGCTTGGTTATCCAAATAACACGAATCTTGAGGAAATGGTAGAACCAAGAGGTTACCGAATGTTGATGAAAATATCTAGATTACCGCCATTAGTAATTGAAAATTTAACACAGCGGTTTAAGCATCTTAAAGGGATCTACAAAGCTACCCTTGCCGAGTTAGACGACGTAGATGGAATTGGTGAAATTCGTGCGAAGAAAATCAAAGAAGGTTTAAAGCGAATTCAGGAGCAACTGTATATCAATAGACATAACTAAGTTATTTCGTCTAAGATAGAGTTGATTATATTTTTAGTTAACCTATAATATATAATTATTTATTTAAAGGAGGTGGCGAAGTGATAAAGAGGATCGTTCAAGTTATTTATATCTTTGTCGGAAGTACGCTAGGTTTAGTGCTTTTTCCACTATTAGATAAACTGTTAAAAACAGATATGCCTAATATTTTGCATAATTCATATGTGCAAGCTTTAAGTGGAGCGGTGATCTTTTTTATTTTATCGCTTTGGTTAGTTGATCCAACAGTAACATTTATCAAGTATATTGAGGAAAAATTATTAAAAGCTCCTATTTCAATGATTTTGTTTGGTAGTTTAGGACTTGTTTTTGGACTTATTCTGGCATTTCTTATTTCATTGCCAATTGACTCAATTAGATTGCAATACGTTTCATCAATTATACAAATAGTTGTTACGATTTTATTAGGCTATTTAGGCTTTCAAGTTGGAATTAAAAAAAGAGAAGAATTATTAAGTTTGTTTACCTTATCTTCAAGGTCAGCTAAGAAAAAAGCCGCTGAAGAACAGGAAATAGCGGAAATACCAGTGAAAATATTAGATACAAGTGTAATCATCGATGGTCGAATTGCTGATATATGTCAGACTGGATTCATCGAAGGAACAATTGTGATTCCACAATTCGTATTAGCAGAACTACAATATATTGCAGATTCTTCAGATACATTAAAACGAAATAGAGGACGAAGAGGATTAGATATTCTAAACAGAATCCAAAAAGAGCTTGCTATGAAGGTAGAAGTCTACGAAGGTGATTTTGAAGATGTTCCTGAAGTTGACGCAAAGTTAGTTAAGCTTGCAAAATTAAAACATGGTATTTTAGTGACGAATGACTTTAATTTAAATAAAGTAAGTGAACTTCAACAAATTAAAGTTTGGAATATTAATGACCTTGCGAATGCAATTAAGCCAGTAGTGCTACCTGGAGAAGTATTAACGGCATTTGTCGTAAAAGAAGGTAAAGAAAAACTACAAGGTGTGGCTTATTTAGATGATGGCACAATGATTGTTGTAGAAGACGGTAAAGAATCGATTGGAAAACGAGTAGAAACAGTGGTTACGAGTGTACTACAAACTTCTGCAGGACGTATGATATTTGCAAAAGTAAAGTAAGTTAGAGGGGTAAACGTAAAATGCAATATAAGGTCATCATTCCAGCAGCGGGATCTGGCTCTCGCATGGGTGCAGGCTTCAATAAATTATTTATAAAAATAATGAACTCACCAATTATTGAATTGACTTTAAAAGTATTTGGTGAAGATGAGCGTTGTACTGAGATTATCTTACCAATAAAAGAATCAGAGAATCAGTTCTTTGAAACGTTAAATTTACCAAACTTTATTAAGCAAAAAATAACCTTTGTAAAGGGTGGCTCAGAAAGACAGGAAAGTGTCTATAACGGTTTAGATTCAATAAAAGATTCTGAGAGCTTAGTTTTAGTACATGATGGAGCAAGACCTTTTGTGACTAACTCGGTTATTAATCGGATTCTTAGTGAGATGGAAGAGCATGAGGCGGTTATCTGTGCGGTTCCGATGAAAGATACAATAAAGAAGGTTGTTAATCAAGAAGTGGTTGAAACAATCGATCGTTCTACATTATGGGGAGTACAGACTCCCCAAGCATTTACATATAAATGTTTACTTGAGGCGCATCAAAAAGCAACCCAGGCTGGATATTTAGGAACTGATGATGCAAGCTTAGTTGAATGGAACGGAAGTAAAGTTTTTGTAGTAAATGGAGATTATAATAATATTAAAGTAACAACAAAAGAAGATTTGTTTTTTGCCGAAACAATCTATGAACAATATAGAGGTTAGAAGGTGCTTATATGTTTAGAATAGGACAAGGATTTGATGTCCATGCATTTGCGGAAAATCGTCCTTTAATTATAGGTGGAATAGAAATCCCGTATGAATTAGGTTTATTAGGTCATTCTGATGCTGATGTACTCCTTCATACTATATCAGATGCTTTATTAGGAGCTGTTGGAGAAGGAGATATCGGAAAACATTTTCCAGATACGGATCCCGAATTCAAGGATGCCGACTCTGCAAAGCTACTACAGCATGTATTTCAAATTGTAAAAGAAAAAGGCTATGAGCTAGTAAATGCGGACTGCACAATCATTGCTCAAGCACCAAAAATGGCACCATATATACAAGTCATGAGAGATCGAATAGCAGAATTGCTTGAAACGACAGCCGATCGTATTAATGTAAAAGCGACAACAACTGAAAAGTTAGGTTTTACAGGAAGAAAAGAAGGAATTGCTTCCCAAGCAGTTGTATTGTTACAGAAGAAGGCTTAAACTAATAAAGTATATTAATTATTCAGTGGAGAGTGTCTATAAATGTCAAATAGAGTAAGAGTTCGTTATGCACCTAGTCCAACGGGTCATTTACATATTGGAAATGCACGTACTGCGTTATATGTCTATTTATTTGCTAAACATTTTAATGGTGATATGGTACTACGTATAGAGGATACTGATATTGAGCGTAATGTTGAAGGTGGCGAAGAAAGCCAAGCGAAATATTTACGTTGGTTAGGTATTGATTGGAATGAAGGTCCAGATAAAGGTGGCGAGTACGGTCCTTATCGTCAGTTAGAAAGACTAGACCTATACAAGCAATATGCTAATGAGTTAATTGAAAGTGGACATGCGTATAAATGTTATTGTACAGAGGAAGAACTTACAGCAGAACGTGAAGCACAAATAGCTTCTGGACTTCCAACTACACGTTATAGCGGAAAATGTCGTCATTTAACAGACGAAGATCGAGCTACTAAAGAATCAGCGGGTGCAGAATACACAATTCGTTTTGCAGTTCCTGCTAATGATACTTATGAGTGGGAAGATATCGTTCGTGGAAATATTAAGTTCGAATCGAAAGATATTGGTGACTGGGTTCTTGTTAAAAAGAACGGAATTGCTACTTACAACTACGCGGTAGTAGTTGATGATGCATTAATGAAAATTAGTCACGTACTTCGTGGAGAAGAGCATATTTCAAATACGCCTAAACAATTAATGGTTTATCGTGCATTAAATTGGGATGCTCCAGGTTTCGGTCACATGGCGGTTATCGTAAACGAAAATCGTAAAAAGCTTTCTAAACGTGATGAATCTGTCTTACAATTTATTGAACAATATCAAAACCTTGGTTACTTACCAGAAGCGTTATTTAACTTTATTGCTCTTCTTGGCTGGTCACCAGTTGGTGAGGAAGAAATTTTCAGCGAAGAAGAATTTATTAAAATTTTCGATCCTAGCCGTTTAAGTTCTGCTCCAGCTATGTTTGATAAGCAAAAACTAACTTGGATTAACAATCGATATATTAAAGAGCAGCCGTTAGAAAAAGTAGTAGAAATTTCATTACCACATCTAATTAAAGCTGGTTTTGTTAATGAAGAACGCACTGCGGATGAAAATCTATGGGTAACAAATTTAGTTGCTTTATATCAAGATCAAATGAGCTTTGGTGCAGAAATCGTTGAATTATCAAGTCTATTCTTTAAAGAAGAATTAACTTTCGGTGAAGAAGAACAAACTGTTATTTCAGAAGAGCAAGTGAAGGATGTACTTTCAGCATTAGTTGAAGAGCTTAACGCATCTGAAGAGTTTACAGTTGATTCAATCAAAGCAGCAATGAAATCAGTTCAAAAGTCAACTGGTCAAAAAGGTAAAAAATTATTTATGCCAATTCGTGTTGCGACAACTGGTCAATGTCATGGTCCGGAATTACCAGCTGCGATGACTTTATTAGGAAAAGAAAAAGTAATTGCTCGTTTACAAAAAATTATTGGTTAACATTTTGTTAAATTTGTAATATATATAAGTAATATTCATATAGGTAAAATGTTGATAGGGAAAAGTACATGTTTACTCGTTACCCAGAGAGAATCACAATGGTGAAAGTGATTTTAACGATATTCATGGAAGTGCCCCCTTGAGTCCTTAGCCGAAAAAATTATTTAGTAGGCTTAGGCGGTGGAAACCGTTACATTACATGAGTTGAGATAAATTATTTTATCTAAACAGAGTGGAACCGCGCTATTAAAGCGTCTCTGTGTATTTAATTACACAGGGACGCTTTTTATTATTTAGAGATAAAAGATCAAGTTTTTAATAAATTCTTTAAGGGGAAATGAAGATGCTAAAGTACATGAAGGAAGATGTAGCGACGATATTTGAACGCGATCCAGCCGCTACTAGCTATTTAGAAGTAATTCTTACTTATGCTGGTTTACATGCATTATGGCTTTATCGGTTTGCGCATTATTTCTATCGGAAAAAATGGCACTTTATTGCAAGAAGTATTTCACAGTTTGCTCGATTTTTAACAGGAATTGAGATTCACCCAGGGGCTAAAATAGGTAGACGATTTTTCATCGATCATGGAGCAGGAGTAGTAATTGGAGAAACATGTGAAATAGGTGATGATGTTACAATTTATCAGGGAGTAACATTAGGAGGAACTGGTAAGGAAAAAGGCAAAAGACATCCAACCTTATTAAGTGGAGTACTAGTAGCAACTGGAGCAAAAGTACTAGGCTCTATAACAATCGGAGAAAATGCAAAGATCGGTGCAAATTCAGTTGTATTAAAGGATGTTCCAAATAATACTACGGTTGTTGGTATACCGGGTAAGATAGTTGTTCAAGATGGAATTAGAGTAAATAATCAATTTGATCATTGTGATTTACCTGACCCAGTAGCAGATCGACTACTTCAATTGGAAGCGGAACTAGAAGAGTTAAGAAGTTTAATGAGAATATCTGAAAGGAAGTAAAACTATGGCAATTCAAATTTATAATACATTAACTAGGAACAAAGAAGACTTTAAACCTTTAGAAGAAGGCAAGGTCAAAATTTATGTATGTGGACCAACTGTTTATAACTATATACACATTGGTAACGCAAGACCTGCTATCGTATTTGATACAGTGAGACGTTATTTCGAATACCGTGGATATGAAGTGAACTACGTTTCAAACTTTACTGATGTTGATGATAAGTTAATTAAAGCAGCAAACGAATTAGGCTCAGATGTACCAACAATTGCAGACCGTTTTATTAATGCTTATTTTGAAGACGTTCAAGAGTTAGGATGCAAAACAGCAACGAATCATCCTCGTGTAATGGATAATATGGATATTATTATCGAGTTTATTGATGAACTTGTAATAAAAGGTTATGCATATGAATCCGAAGGTGATGTTTATTTCAAAACAAAGGAATTTAATGGTTACGGTAAACTTTCACACCAATCAATTGAGGACCTTCGAATTGGTGAAAGAATTGAAATTGGCGAAAAGAAAGAAGATCCATTAGATTTCGCTCTATGGAAAGCAGCGAAACCAGGTGAAATATCTTGGGAAAGCCCATGGGGGAAAGGAAGACCGGGCTGGCATATTGAGTGTTCAGCAATGGCTAAAAAATATCTTGGCGAAACAATCGATATCCATGCAGGAGGCCAAGACTTATCATTTCCACATCATGAGAATGAGATTGCTCAGTCTGAAGCATTAAGTGGGAAAACTTTTTCAAACTATTGGATGCATAATGGTTATATCAATATTGATAACGAAAAAATGTCTAAGTCTTTAGGTAACTTTGTACTAGTACATGACATCATTAAGATTATTGATCCAATGTTATTACGTTTCTTCATGTTATCAGTTCATTATCGTCACCCGATTAACTATAGTGAAGAAATTTTACAAGAAGCAAAAAATGGTTTTGAGCGTATTAAAACTGCTTACCAAAATAGTAAACACCGTCTAGAAAGTAGTACTAATTTAACTGAAGATGACGCTAAGTGGTTAAAAGAAATTGAAGACGAAAAAGCAGTATTTGTAAAAGTAATGGATGATGACTTTAATACGGCTAATGCGATTTCAGTTTTATATCAATTAGTAAAAATAACTAATCAATATTTATTAGAAACTCATACTTCTACGAATGTATTAAATCAGTTAGTAGCAACTTTTGATGAATTATCAAGTGTTCTAGGTATTACATTAGTTAAAGAAGAAGCGATGTTAGATGATGAAATCGAAGCATTAATTCAAAAACGTACAGATGCACGAAAAAATCGTGACTTTGCTTTAGCGGATCAAATTCGTGATCAATTAAAAGAAATGAATATTATCATTGAAGATACTCCACAAGGTATTCGCTGGAAAAGAGGATGACTTCATGATTGAAAGTAGTCAAAATATAGATGTTAAACAACTAAACAGTTTAGCACTAGCATATATTGGTGATGCTGTATATGAAATTTATGTACGTCATCACCTCCTTGAAAAAGGAACTGTTAGACCTAATCAACTTCATCGAGCGGCAACAAAATTCGTTTCAGCAAAAGGACAAGCTAAAGTGATAAGAGAAATACTTTCAACTGATTTCTTGTCCGAAGAGGAAGTTGCAGTTGTTAAAAGAGGGCGTAATGCAAAATCAGGTACCGTACCAAAAAATACTGATGTGCAAACGTATCGATACGCAACAGCGATGGAGGCATTAATTGGGTACCATTATTTATTAAAAAATGAAGATAGACTCAATACAATTGTACAAGTTGCAATTCAGTTTATTGAGAATGATAAAGGAGTATAACATGTCTGAGGAATTTATTATAGGGCGTAATCCAGTTATGGAAGCAATACGTGCAGGTCGTGATATAAATAAAATATGGGTTAGTGAAGGAGCAAATAAAGGTCAAATCCATAAGCTCTTAGAATTGGCCAATCAAAACAAAGTAATCGTACAAACTGCACCGAACAAAAAATTGGATGGAATGGTTAAAGGAAACCACCAAGGTGTAGTAGCGCAAGTAGCTGCATATGAATATGTGGAAGTTGATGACTTATTCGAAGTAGCGAATAGCCGTAATGAGCAACCATTCTTTTTAATCTTAGACGAAATTGAAGATCCACATAATTTAGGTTCAATTATGAGAACAGCTGATGCAGTTGGCGCACACGGTATTATCATTCCTAAAAGAAGAGCGGTAGGTTTAACTTCAGCGGTTGCGAAATCTTCAACAGGCGCAATTGAATATATTCCAGTAGCTCGAGTAACAAATTTAGCAAGAACGGTAGATGAATTAAAAGAAAGAGGAGTTTGGATATTTGGTACAGATGCAAAAGGTGCAGATGACTATCGAAACATGGATGGACAAATCTCTCTTGGTTTAATTATTGGTAGTGAAGGTAAAGGTATGAGCAGAATCTTAAAGGAAAAATGTGATTTCTTAATAAAGCTACCTATGGTTGGTAAAGTTACATCATTAAATGCGTCTGTTGCGGCAAGTCTATTAATGTACGAAATACATCGTAAGAGACACCCGCTTGGATCATAAAAAGAAAGAAATTCTGATTGTAGATGGATATAACATGATAGGAGCTTGGCCGAATCTTAGAAAACTTCGCGAAATTGATTTTGATAAATCACGTGATTTTCTAATAACGCAACTTGCTGAGTATAAGGCATACACAGGTATGTATATAATTGTTGTATTTGATGCTCATTTTGTAAATGGGATTGAAAAAAATGACAAGCATTCAAAAGTTGAAGTGATTTTTACTCGGAAAAGCCAAACGGCTGATGAAAAAATTGAAAAACTTGCAATTGAGCTCCGTCATGTTAACCATCAAATTTATGTCGCGACTTCGGACTTTACAGAGCAATGGCAAATATTTGGACAAGGTGCACTTCGTATACCTGCAATGGAATTATATAGATCAGTTACTCAAAATAAAAAGATGATTAGTACTCAGATTAATGAAATACCTGATCAAAGACTGACAATTAGTAAAACATTAAATTCGAAACAAACAGAAATTTTAGAAAAATGGCGAAGAGGGGAACGATGACTTATTGTTTCCTTCTTCTTTGTGCTGTATAATTTAATTAAATTGTTAGGTCGGAGGTGCTAATTTTGAACGTTGAACAGGAATTGAAGCTAATGATTGAGTATGGACCCTTAGAAGATGAGGTAATTCTCGAATATGTTCGAGAGGGTGATCAAGAAGCACTAACATTTTTAATTCAAAAGTACCGAAACTTCGTAAAAGCAAAATCTAGGTCTTATTTCCTAATAGGTGCTGACCGCGAAGATATTATTCAAGAAGGTATGATTGGATTATACAAAGCAATTCGTGACTACAAAGAAGATAAACTTTCTTCATTTAAGGCGTTTGCAGAATTATGCATCACAAGACAGATTATTACAGCAATTAAAACAGCAACAAGACAAAAGCATATTCCATTAAATTCTTATGTATCATTGGACAAGCCTATTTATGATGAGGAATCTGACCGCACATTACTTGATGTGTTAACCGAGACAAAAAACATGGATCCAGAAGAACTTGTTATAAATCAAGAAGAAAATGTGGACATAGAGCTTAAAATGTCTGAATTATTGAGCGATTTAGAAAGAAAAGTATTATCACTCTATTTAGATGGTCGATCTTACCAAGAGATATCAGAAGAGTTAAATAGACATGTAAAATCAATTGATAATGCTTTACAACGCGTGAAAAGAAAGCTTGAAAGGTATATGGAAATAAGAGAATTGTCAGTGTGATTTTGATGAAAGAAATCAGTTTGACAGTTTATAGTTCGCATGGTACATTCTAAATGGATAATTATATAGGAATTAGGTTGGTGTATCCATGAGAAAAAAGGTTGTCCTGTCGTGCACTAATTGCAATAATAGAAACTACTCCACGATGAAGAATTCCACTTCTATAGAACGTTTGGAGATGAAAAAGTTTTGTAAAACGTGCAATGAACATACCACACATAAAGAAACGAAATAATTGAAATAAGATATATGTAAAATACGAATGTCCTTAATCGGTAGATAAACTAATGAGCATGCTTCGTTTTTAGGGGCAAGTTGGACGGTTCGTAAATCTCTAAACTAGTATATATGGGGGTTGCATCAGTGGGTCGTATCGGTAAGTTTTTTCGCGAAGTAAAAAGTGAAATGAAAAAAGTTTCATGGCCTAAGCGTAAGGAATTAGTTAATTCTACGGTTACAGTATTAGCTACAGTTTTGTTTTTTGTAGTATTCTTTGCTGTAATTGATTCTGGACTTTCTAAACTAATTCGACTTATTCTTGAATAAGTTAAAAGTAATTGTGCTATAATGAGTGATAATGTTTAAAAAAAAAGCCCGGTGACGGGTTTTTTAATTTGCAAAGAAAGTTGACCGGGGAGGGAAGGACAAGTAGTCCTCTAACATGGAAAAAAGATGGTATGTAGTTCATACTTACTCAGGATATGAGAATAAAGTTAAAGCTAATTTAGAAAAACGTGTAGAAACAATGGGAATGCAGGATAAAATTTTCCGTGTAATCGTACCAGAAGAATCAGAAGTAGAAATGAAGAACGGTAAAGAGAAAGTAACAAAGCGCAAAGTATTTCCAGGTTATGTGTTAGTTGAGTTAGTGATGACTGACGATTCTTGGTATGTAGTTCGTAATACACCAGGAGTAACTGGTTTCGTAGGTTCAGCGGGATCTGGTTCAAAACCAACACCGCTTTTAGAAGAAGAAATTACACATATTCTAAAACATATGGGTCTAGATGAACAAGTTATTGATTTTGATTTAGATATAAATGAAGTCGTTCGCTTAAAAGAAGGCCCATTTGCAAACTATACTGGTTCAATTAAAGAAATTGATTTTGAAAAGAAAAAAGTAACTGTATTAGTAGAATTCTTTAATAAAGAAACTCCAGTTGAACTGGATTTACATCTTGTAGAAAAATTATAATACAAGACCTTGCAATTTTATTTTGAAAGTGTTAGACTTTTAAAGGTCAATATGCATCGAAAAGATGATATTAACTTCTGAATAAGAATATGCATGTAAATGCAAAACGATATGAGTGGGAGGGTGTAATAACCCATTACCACATCACGGACTTAAGGAGGTGTGTCTCGTGGCTAAAAAAGTAATTAAAATGGTAAAATTGCAAATTCCTGCAGGAAAAGCAAACCCAGCACCACCAGTTGGTCCTGCATTAGGACAAGCAGGTGTTAACATCATGGGATTCTGTAAAGAGTTCAACGCTCGTACAGCTGACCAAGCTGGTCTAATTATTCCTGTTGAAATCACTGTATTCGAAGATCGTTCGTTTACATTTATTACGAAAACTCCTCCTGCTGCTGTACTTCTTAAAGTAGCGGCTGGTATCGAGTCTGGTTCTGGTGAACCAAATCGTAAAAAAGTAGCAACAGTAAAACGCGACAAAGTACGTGAGATTGCTGAACAAAAAATGCCTGACTTAAATGCTGCTTCTGTTGAAGCTGCTATGCGTATGGTAGAAGGTACTGCACGTAGTATGGGTATCGTTATTGAAGACTAATCCCATCTTCAGTAAGGTGTGATTGAGGAGGTTGCGAACATCGTATGATGTGTTTTATCGCAACCTTTATTCGTGGGAGGAAAATCCGTTAAAACCACATTAGGAGGAATAGAACATGGCTAACAAAGGTAAAAAATACCAAGAAGCTATTAAATTAGTAGATCGTACAGCTGTTTACGCAGTAAACGAAGCTGTAGAACTTGTTAAAAAGACTACAACTGTTAACTTTGATGCGACAGTTGAAGTAGCATTCCGTTTAGGAGTAGATCCAAAGAAAGCTGACCAACAAATTCGTGGTGCAGTAGTTCTTCCACACGGTACTGGTAAAGTACAACGTGTATTAGTATTCGCTAAAGGTGAAAAAGCTAAAGAAGCTGAAGCTGCTGGTGCTGATTTCGTAGGCGATGCTGACATGATTAACAAAATCCAACAAGGTTGGTTCGATTTTGATGTAGTAGTAGCAACTCCAGACATGATGGCTGAAGTTGGTAAATTAGGACGTGTATTAGGACCTAAAGGTTTAATGCCAAACCCTAAAACAGGTACAGTTACATTCGACGTAACAAAAGCTGTTAACGAAATCAAAGCTGGTAAAGTTGAATACCGTGTTGATAAAGCTGGTAACATTCACGTACCAATCGGTAAAGTATCTTTCGAAAACGAAAAGTTAGTAGAAAACTTTACAACAATCTTTGAAACTATGTTAAAAGTTAAACCTGCTGCTGCTAAAGGAACATACATGAAGAACGTAGCAATCACTTCAACTATGGGCCCTGGTATCAAAGTAGATCCATCTAGTTTCTAAGATATAAAACAAAGTTGACAATTCGACAAGAACTCTCTATAATGGAGATTGTCTTGCTAATTAAATAGACTACCGTAGACAGTAGGTGCTTTCGCTTAATATCCTACCGAGGTGTATAACTGATAAATTCGTGCATATACAACCTCCATGTCTTTTTTTGAAAAATTCGTGGAGGTTTTGCTATGGTTACACTTTTGCGGTATACACACTAAAATCCACAGGAGGTGTAATAAATGAGCGCAGTATTAGAAGCTAAAAAACAAGTTGTATCTGAAGTAGCTGCAAAATTACGTGATAGTAAATCAACAGTTGTTGTTGACTACCGTGGTTTAAATGTTGCTGAAGTAACTGAATTACGTAAGCAATTACGTGAAGCTGGCGTTGAGTTCAAAGTTTACAAAAACACTTTAACTCGTCGTGCTGCTGAAGAAGCTGGATTAGCTGATTTAAACGAATCATTAACTGGTCCAAACGCAATCGCGTTTAGTATGGAGGATGTAATCGCTCCTGCTAAAGTAATCAACGATTTCGCTAAGAAACATGAGGCTTTAGAAATTAAAGCTGGTGTGATCGAAGGAAATGTTGCTACTGTTGAAGAAGTTAAAGCTCTTGCTGAACTTCCATCTCGCGAAGGTTTACTTTCAATGTTGCTTAGCGTGCTACAAGCACCAATCCGCAACTTCGCTCTTGCAACTAAAGCAGTTGCAGAACAAAAAGAAGAACAAGGCGCTTAATGCCAAGATCGCTTAAAATATATAATTTATAGGTATAAACAAGGAGGAAATTAACAATGACTAAAGAACAAATCATTGAAGCAGTTAAAAATATGACTGTATTAGAATTAAATGACTTAGTAAAAGCAATCGAAGAAGAGTTTGGCGTAACTGCTGCAGCTCCTATGGTTATGGCTGGTGGAGCTGTTGAAGCTGCTGCTGAGCAAACTGAATTTGATTTAGTATTAGCTAGCCCTGGCGACCAAAAAATTAAAGTAATCAAAGTAGTTCGTGAAATTACTGGTTTAGGATTAAAAGAAGCTAAAGAATTAGTTGACAACACTCCTAAAGCAATTAAAGAAGGAATCAGCAAAGAAGAAGCTGAAGAAATGAAAGCTAAACTTGAAGAAGTTGGCGCTAACGTAGAAGTTAAGTAATTTCTAAAAACTTTTTAAAAAAGCTCGCATTTATGCGAGCTTTTTTTGTACATATGGAATTACTTTTGGGAAGACTATTGTTAAGTTTATATGGAAGAAGGATTTATTATGGCAGATCATTATTTTACAAATCAACCGAATAGTAAAACTGATAAAAAGGTATTTTCATTTACTTTAAGAGGTAATGATTTGAGGTTTCAATCTGATTCAGGTGTCTTTTCTAGGAATGAAGTAGATTTTGGGTCGCGAGTTTTAATAGACTCTTTCAAATTCCCCGAAATTGAAGGGGATATTTTAGATGTTGGTTGTGGTTATGGTCCGATCGGGTTATCGATTGCGAAAGATGATGCTAGTCGTATGGTAGAAATGATCGATGTGAATTTAAGAGCGATTGAGCTTGCAAAAGACAATGCGAATGTAAATAAAATAGAAAATGTAAAAATCTATGAAAGTAGTATCTATGAAAATGTTATGGGTGAATATGCAGCTATTTTAACAAATCCTCCAATTCGAGCTGGTAAAGCTGTGGTTCATGAAATTTTGGCCGGTGCTCATGAAAAATTACTTCCTGGTGGAGAGTTATGGGTGGTGATTCAAAAGAAACAAGGAGCACCATCAGCACTTGAGTTGCTAAAGGAGATCTTTGATGAAGTAGAGATTGTAAAAAAAGATAAAGGATATTATATCATAAAAAGTAAAAAAGATTGACTCTAAATTTTGCTTGTGATAGTATTATTAAATGCCAATATATATTTATTTTCAAAAATGTTTTTTTTGGAAATATGTATATTTCTATATTCTTTGGAAATGATAGTAAAATGACTGTCGTTAAGTTTAATAAATGGTTTTCATTTTGAAACCATTTTATTTTTTGTTTAACAAGTAAGGGAGTTTTTTTGCTTATTTGTTACTATTTTTTTGTTATAAATACTCTTGATTTAAGGGGTGAATATGTTGACAGGTCAACTAGTTCAATATGGACGACACCGCCAACGCAGAAGCTATGCTCGTATCAGTGAAGTTTTAGAGTTACCTAACTTAATTGAAATTCAAACAGCATCTTACCAATGGTTTTTAGATGAAGGTTTGAGAGAAATGTTCCAAGACATTTCACCGATTGAGGATTTCACAGGTAATCTATCATTAGAATTCATTGATTACAGTTTAGGTGAGCCGAAGTATGTTGTAGAAGAATCAAAAGAGCGTGACGTAAACTACGCTGCTCCACTTCGTGTGAAAGTTCGCCTATTAAATAAGGAAACTGGCGAAGTTAAGGAGCAAGACGTTTTCATGGGTGATTTCCCATTGATGACAGACACAGGTACATTCATTATTAATGGTGCTGAACGTGTAATCGTTTCACAATTAGTTCGTTCACCAAGTGTGTACTATAGTGGGAAGATCGACAAAAATGGTAAAAAAGGTTTTACTGCTACAGTTATTCCTAACCGTGGTGCTTGGTTAGAGTACGAAACGGACGCGAAGGATGTAGTTTATGTACGTATTGACCGTACGAGAAAATTACCTGTAACGGTACTACTACGTTCGCTTGGGTTTGGTACAGACCAAGAGATTCTAGACTTACTAGGCGAGAATGAATACCTACGTAATACGCTTGAAAAAGATAACACAGATAGCACTGAAAAGGCGCTTCTTGAAATCTATGAAAGATTACGTCCAGGTGAACCACCTACAGTAGAAAATGCTAAAAACCTATTAATTACTCGCTTCTTTGATCCGAAGCGTTATGATTTAGCTAGCGTTGGACGCTACAAAATAAATAAAAAATTACACATTAAAAATAGACTGTTTAACCAACGTATTGCAGAAACATTAGTGGATCCAGAGACTGGTGAAATTATTGTGGAAAAAGGGACAACTCTTGATCGTCGTACTTTAGACCGCATTATTCCGTTCTTAGAGAAGAATATCGGTGAAAAAATTGCTCACCCTGCTGCTGGCGTATTAGAAGAAGAGATTACTCTACAATCTATTAAAATTTACGCTCCAGTTGAAGGTGATGGCGAACAAGTTATTCAAGTAATCGGAAATGCTAATGTAAGTAAAAGTGTGAAAAATATTTCACCTGCTGACATTATCGCTTCTATTTCTTACTTCTTTAACCTGCTACATAACGTAGGTGACACTGACGATATTGACCATTTAGGAAATCGTCGTTTACGTTCAGTTGGAGAATTACTTCAAAACCAATTCCGTATCGGTTTATCTCGTATGGAGCGTGTAGTTCGTGAACGTATGTCAATTCAAGATACAAATGCAGTTACTCCACAGGCGTTAATTAATATTCGCCCTGTAATTGCTTCAATTAAAGAATTCTTTGGTAGCTCACAGTTATCACAATTCATGGACCAAACAAATCCTCTTGCAGAATTAACTCATAAACGAAGACTATCAGCTTTAGGACCAGGTGGTTTAACGCGTGAGCGTGCAGGCTTTGAAGTACGTGACGTTCATTACTCTCACTATGGTCGTATGTGTCCGATTGAAACGCCTGAGGGACCGAATATCGGGTTAATTAACTCGCTTTCTTCTTATGCAAAGGTAAATCAATTTGGATTTATTGAAACTCCATATCGTCGTGTAGACCCTGAGACAGGTCGTCTAACTGATAAAATTGATTACTTAACTGCTGATGAAGAGGATCTATACGTTGTAGCCCAAGCGAATGCTCGTTTAGGTGATGACGGAAGCTTCTTAGATGAAGATGTAGTAGCTCGTTTCCGTGGAGATAACACAGTTGTTAAACGTGAACGTATCGACTACATGGATGTATCTCCAAAACAAGTAGTATCAGCTGCGACAGCATGTATTCCTTTCTTAGAGAATGATGACTCTAACCGTGCCCTAATGGGAGCGAACATGCAACGTCAAGCAGTTCCATTGTTAAATCCTGAATCTCCAATCGTAGGTACAGGTATGGAATACGTATCAGCAAAAGACTCTGGTGCTGCAGTAATCTGTAAACATCCTGGTATTGTTGAACGTGTTGAAGCGAAAGAAGTTTGGGTACGTCGTTACTCAGAAGTAGATGGACAAAAAGTTAAAGGTGACCTTGATAAATACCGTATGTTAAAATTCGTACGTTCTAACCAAGGTACTTGTTATAACCAACGCCCAATCGTAAGTGTGGGTGATGAAGTAGTAAGAGGCGAAATTCTTGCAGATGGACCTTCAATGGAAAAAGGTGAATTAGCACTAGGACGTAACGTATTAGTAGCATTCATGACATGGGACGGTTACAACTACGAGGATGCGATCATTATGAGTCGCCGTCTTGTAAAAGAAGATGTTTACACTTCAGTTCATATTGAAGAATATGAATCGGAAGCTCGTGATACAAAATTAGGACCTGAAGAAATCACTCGTGATATTCCTAACGTTGGTGAAGATGCACTTAAAAATCTTGATGAGCGCGGAATTATCCGAATTGGTGCAGAAGTAAAAGATGGTGATTTATTAGTTGGTAAAGTAACACCTAAAGGGGTTACTGAGTTAACTGCTGAAGAACGTCTTCTACACGCAATCTTCGGTGAAAAAGCTCGTGAAGTTCGTGATACGTCTTTACGTGTTCCACACGGTGGAGGCGGAATAATTCTTGATGTGAAAGTATTCACTCGTGAAAACGGTGATGAATTACCACCAGGAGTAAACCAACTTGTTCGTGTATATATCGTTCAGAAACGTAAAATCTCTGAAGGGGATAAAATGGCTGGACGTCATGGTAATAAAGGGGTTATCTCTCGTATTTTACCAGAAGAAGATATGCCATTCTTACCTGATGGAACGCCAGTTGATATCATGTTAAACCCATTAGGGGTACCTTCTCGTATGAACATCGGTCAAGTATTAGAGCTACACTTAGGTATGGCTGCAAGATATCTTGGCATTCATGTTGCTTCTCCTGTATTTGACGGAGCGCGTGAGGAAGATGTTTGGGGAACAATTGAAGAAGCTGGTATGGCACGTGATGCAAAAACTGTACTTTATGATGGACGTAGTGGTGAGCCTTTCGATAACCGTGTTTCTGTAGGTGTCATGTATATGATTAAACTTGCGCACATGGTTGACGATAAGTTACATGCTCGTTCAACAGGACCTTACTCATTAGTAACGCAACAACCACTTGGTGGTAAAGCACAATTTGGTGGACAACGTTTTGGTGAGATGGAGGTTTGGGCGCTTGAAGCATACGGTGCTGCATACACATTACAAGAAATCTTAACAGTTAAATCTGATGACGTTGTTGGACGTGTGAAAACATACGAAGCAATCGTTAAGGGTGAAAACGTACCAGAACCTGGTGTACCTGAATCATTCAAAGTATTAATTAAAGAATTACAGTCACTTGGTATGGATGTTAAGATGATGTCTGCTACAGATCAAGAAATCGAAATGCGCGATACTGAAGATGATGATGATCAAGCTTCAGAACATTTAGCGATGGATATGGAATACGTAAAAGAATAAGTAATATATTGGGTAAAACCTTAGGACAGAAAGGGAGGTAGGCCCCTTGATAGATGTAAATAAATTCGAGTATATGAAGATCGGACTTGCATCGCCTGACAAAATTCGCTCGTGGTCATACGGGGAAATTAAAAAACCTGAAACAATTAACTACCGTACGTTAAAACCAGAAAAAGATGGACTTTTTTGTGAACGTATTTTCGGTCCAACAAAAGACTGGGAATGTCATTGCGGTAAGTACAAACGTGTACGTTATAAAGGTGTAGTTTGTGATCGTTGTGGAGTTGAGGTTACTCGTGCAAAAGTACGTCGTGAGCGTATGGGTCACATTGAATTAGCTGCACCAGTTTCACATATTTGGTATTTCAAAGGTATTCCAAGCCGAATGGGACTTGTTTTAGACATGTCCCCTCGTGCTCTGGAAGAAGTAATCTACTTTGCTTCTTACGTAGTAACTGAAGCAGGAGATACTCCTTTAGAAAAGAAACAATTGCTTTCTGAGAAAGAATTCCGTGCTTATCGTGAGCGCTATGGTCAAACTTTCCAAGCATCTATGGGTGCAGAAGCAATTAAAAAATTATTAAGCGATATTAACCTTGAAAAAGATGTTGATTCTTTAAAAGAAGAGTTAAAAACTGCTCAAGGTCAACGTCGTACAAGAGCAATTAAACGTTTAGAAGTGTTAGAAGCATTCCGTAACTCTGGTAATGAGCCATCTTGGATGATCTTAGATGTGCTACCAGTAATTCCACCTGAATTACGACCAATGGTTCAATTAGATGGTGGTCGTTTTGCAACATCAGATCTAAACGATTTATATCGTCGAGTAATTAACCGTAACAATCGTTTAAAACGTTTATTAGACCTTGGTGCACCTAGCATCATCGTACAAAACGAAAAACGTATGCTTCAAGAAGCTGTTGATGCGTTAATTGACAATGGTCGTCGTGGCCGTCCAGTTACTGGACCAGGTAACCGTCCATTAAAATCTCTTTCTCACATGCTTAAAGGTAAGCAAGGACGTTTCCGTCAAAACTTACTTGGTAAACGTGTTGACTACTCTGGTCGTTCGGTTATCGTTGTAGGACCAAACTTACAGATGTACCAATGTGGATTACCAAAAGAAATGGCGATTGAATTATTCAAGCCATTCGTGATGAAAGAATTAGTAGAGCGAGGATTAGCACATAACATTAAGTCAGCGAAACGTAAAATTGAGCGTTTACACCCAGAAATTTGGGATGTATTAGAATCAGTTATTCGTGAGCACCCAGTGTTACTGAACCGTGCCCCTACTCTACACAGACTTGGTATCCAAGCGTTCGAACCTACATTAGTAGAAGGCCGCGCAATCCGTCTACATCCACTTGTATGTACTGCATACAACGCCGATTTCGATGGTGACCAAATGGCTGTTCACGTACCGTTATCAAGTGAAGCTCAAGCAGAGGCTCGTATTCTAATGCTTGCAGCACAAAACATCCTGAATCCGAAAGATGGTAAACCAGTAGTTACACCATCTCAAGATATGGTATTAGGTAACTATTACTTAACTCTTGAGCGTGCAGGCGCTGTCGGTGAAGGTATGGTATTTAAAGATATTAATGAAGCGTTAATTGCATACCAAAATGGTTATGTACATTTACATTCTCGAGTTGCTGTTGCGGCTAATTCTTTAAATAACGAAACATTTACAGAAGAGCAAAATAATTCATTATTAATCACAACGGTTGGTAAGCTAATCTTCAATGAAATCTTACCTACGTCGTTCCCGTATATAAATGAACCTACTCAAAGTAACCTTGAGAAGGAAACACCTCAAATGTATTTCGTTGCTAAAGGCGCGAATATTAAAGAGATTATTGAAAGTAGAGAAGAAATTGCTCCTTTCAAAAAGAAAATACTTGGAAATATCATCGCTGAAGTATTTAAACGTTTCAAAATTACTGAAACATCTAAAATGCTTGACCGCATGAAGGATCTTGGATTTAGACACTCTACAAAAGCTGGTATTACAGTTGGTGTATCCGATATCATCGTATTACCTGAGAAGCAATTAATTATTGCTGAAGCGCAAGAAAAAGTAGATAAAGTTCTAAAACAATTCCGTCGTGGTTTAATCACAGAAGATGAGCGTTACGATCGTGTAATCGCAATTTGGAGTGATGCGAAGGATGTAATTCAAGGGAAACTGATGGCTTCCCTAAATAAACGTAACCCAATCTTTATGATGAGTGACTCTGGTGCCCGTGGTAATGCATCGAACTTCACTCAGCTTGCAGGTATGCGTGGTCTGATGGCCAACCCGGCTGGACGTATTATCGAGTTACCAATCAAATCTTCATTCCGTGAAGGTCTAACGGTACTTGAATACTTCATCTCAACACATGGTGCGCGTAAAGGTCTTGCCGATACAGCACTTAAAACAGCCGATTCAGGTTACTTAACTCGTCGTCTTGTAGACGTTGCACAAGATGTAATTGTTCGTCAAGATGATTGTGGTACTGACCGCGGTTTACATGTAAAGGCGATTAAAGAAGGTAATGAAATTATTGAAGGATTGTATGATCGTCTAGTTGGTCGTCATTTACGTGCAACTATACGCCACCCAGAAACAGGTGAATTACTTGCTCAAGAAAACGATTTAATTACTGAAGACTTAGCTCGTGAAATTATCGATGCAGGTATTGAAGAAGTTAATATCCGTTCTGCATTTACATGTAATACTAGCCATGGAGTATGTAAAAAATGTTATGGTCGCAACTTAGCTACAGGTGCTGAGGTTGAAGTTGGTGAGGCAGTTGGTATTATCGCTGCACAATCAATCGGTGAGCCAGGTACACAGTTAACGATGCGTACATTCCATACTGGTGGGGTAGCAGGAGACGATATCACTCAAGGTTTACCTCGTATTCAAGAGCTATTTGAAGCGCGTAATCCTAAAGGTCAAGCAGTTATTTCTGAAATTGATGGTATTATTTCAATTTCTACTGATGCTAAAGACAAACAAGAAATTATTGTTCAAGGCACAGTAGAATCTAGAAATTACCCAGTTCCTTATGGTGCTAGACTAAAAGTTCAAGAAGGTGAAAAAATTGAGCGTGGTCAAGTAATGACTGAAGGTTCAATTGATCCGAAAGAACTTCTAAAAGTAAAAGGTACAAATGCTGTTCAAGAATACTTACTACGTGAAGTACAAAAAGTATACCGTATGCAAGGGGTAGAAATTGGAGACAAACACGTAGAGGTAATGGTACGTCAAATGCTGAAAAAAGTTCGTGTAATGGATGCGGGTGAAACTGATTTATTACCTGGTACATTATTAGAACTACATCAGTTTACTGAAGCGAATAAAGAAGCTTTATTTGCAGGTAAACAACCGGCTACTGCACGCCCATTATTACTAGGTATTACAAAAGCATCATTAGAAACAGACTCATTCCTATCTGCTGCATCATTCCAAGAAACAACGCGTGTATTAACAGACGCTGCGATTAAAGGGAAACGAGATGAGTTGCTAGGATTAAAAGAGAATGTTATTATAGGTAAGTTGGTTCCAGCTGGTACTGGTATGAACAGATACCGCAGAGTAGATCTTGTTAAAGATTTAAATGAATCAGTTGAAATAAACGAAGAAGTGTTAGTTGAAAAATAAACTTAAAATATTTTAAAACTTGAGTTGACATCATTTGATGAAAAATGATAAGATATTCAAGGTTGCTCCTAGACAATAGCACTGCTAATCTAAGCAGGTTAGATCCGGGGCTAATTTAGGAATATACAGTTAAAACTGTTTTTGTGAGAAGGAAGTCTTCTTCCTTCTTGCAAAAACTTTGTTTTCAACTTATTATGAACCACCTGGATGTGTGGTCTTATAAATATTTGAAGGGAGGAAAACTCATGCCTACTATTAACCAGTTAGTGCGTAATGGACGTACTTCTAAAGTATGGAAATCAAAATCACCAGCATTAAATAAAGGTTTCAACTCATTAAAGAAAAAATCAACTGATTTATCAGCTCCACAAAAACGTGGTGTTTGTACTCGTGTTGGTACTATGACTCCAAAGAAACCGAACTCAGCATTACGTAAATATGCTCGTGTACGTTTAACAAACCAAATCGAGGTAACTGCTTATATCCCAGGTATCGGACACAACTTACAAGAGCACAGTGTTGTTCTTATCCGTGGTGGACGAGTAAAAGATTTACCGGGGGTACGTTACCATATCGTTCGTGGTGCATTAGATACTGCAGGTGTTGACAAGCGTATGCAAGGTCGTTCTAAATACGGAACTAAGAGACCAAAAGCAGCTAAGAAGTAATAAATAACAACTAGCCGAAAGGAGGAAATAACATGCCACGTAAAGGTCCTGTTGCAAAAAGAGATGTATTACCAGATCCACTTTATAATTCAAAGTTAGTTTCTCGTTTAATCAACAAAATGATGATTGACGGAAAAAGAGGAAAATCTCAAGCTATCTTATACGGAGCATTTGAATTAATCCAAGAACGTTCTGGTAAAGAACCAATGGAAGTATTCGAAGCAGCTCTTAAAAATATCATGCCAGTTCTAGAAGTAAGAGCTCGTCGTGTTGGTGGTTCAAACTACCAAGTACCAGTTGAGGTACGTCCAGAGCGTCGTACTACTCTAGGTCTACGTTGGTTAGTAAACTATGCTCGTCTTCGTGGAGAAAAAACGATGGAAGAGCGTTTAGCTAACGAAATTCTTGACGCAGCTAACAACTCAGGTTCTGCAGTTAAGAAACGTGAAGATACACACAAAATGGCAGAAGCGAACAAAGCGTTTGCTCACTACCGTTGGTAAGATTAAAAGCAATTTAGTTATTTCTGCACATAATGAATGTTGGTTAAGTCGTTCACCTATTTATTATTTAGCTCGCTAGATAAAATAGGTGAACGTCGGATTACATAACTTAGGATCATAATTGTTCTTTGATTGTAGTGCTTGCTTAACTTAATAACATGAGGTATGTATAGGAATAACTTTTTCTTGTACTAAAAAATCCTAACTAATACTGGAAGGGAGAAAGAACCCTGATGACAAGAGAGTTCTCCTTAAATAACACTCGTAATATTGGGATCATGGCTCACATTGATGCTGGTAAAACAACAACAACTGAGCGTATCCTTTATTACACAGGTCGTATTCACAAAATTGGTGAAACTCATGAAGGAGCTTCACAAATGGACTGGATGGAGCAAGAGCAAGAGCGTGGTATCACTATCACATCTGCTGCTACAACAGCTCAATGGGATAACCACCGTGTAAATATCATTGATACTCCAGGTCACGTAGACTTCACTGTAGAAGTTGAACGTTCATTACGTGTACTTGATGGCGCAGTAGCAGTACTTGATGCACAATCAGGTGTTGAGCCTCAAACTGAAACAGTTTGGCGTCAAGCAACTACTTACGGAGTTCCACGTGTAGTATTCGTTAATAAAATGGATAAAATCGGCGCGGATTTCTTATACTCTGTAGGTACATTACATGACCGTTTACAAGCTAACGCACACCCAATCCAATTAGCGATGGGTGCTGAAGATAACTTCTGGGGTATTGTTGACCTAGTTGAAATGAAAGCTATTAAGTACAATAATGACTTAGGAACTGACATTGAAACTATCGAAATTCCTGAAGAATATCAAGAATTAGCTGATGAGTACCGTGGTCGTTTAATCGAAGCGGTAGCTGAGCTAGACGAAGAATTAATGATGAAATATCTTGAAGGTGAAGAAATCACACTTGCTGAATTAAAAGCTGCTATTCGTACAGCTACATGTTCAGTACAATTCTACCCAGTAGTTTGTGGTTCTGCTTTCAAAAACAAAGGTGTTCAATTAATGCTTGATGCAGTTATTGATTACCTACCATCTCCATTAGATGTACCAGCTATCAAAGGAACATTACCTGATACTGAAGAAGAGAAAGTAGTTCCATCAAGTGATGAAGAGCCTTTCGCAGCTTTAGCATTCAAAATCATGACTGATCCTTATGTTGGTAAATTAACGTTCTTCCGAGTTTACTCAGGTACGTTAGAATCTGGTTCATACGTTCAAAACTCTACGAAAGGTAAGCGTGAGCGTGTAGGTCGTATCCTACAAATGCATGCTAACTCTCGTCAAGAGATTTCGAAAGTATATGCTGGAGATATCGCTGCGGCTGTAGGTCTTAAAGATACTACAACTGGAGATACTTTATGTGATGAAAAGAATCTAGTAATTCTTGAGTCTATGGAGTTCCCAGAACCAGTTATCTCAATCGCAATCGAGCCAAAATCTAAGGCTGACCAAGATAAAATGGGTCAAGCATTAGTTAAATTAACTGAAGAAGATCCAACATTCCGTGCACATACTGACCAAGAAACTGGTCAAGTAATCATCGCTGGTATGGGTGAACTTCACCTTGATATCATCGTTGACCGTATGCGTCGTGAATTTAAAGTAGAAGCTAACGTTGGTGCTCCTCAAGTAGCATACCGTGAAACTTTCCGTTCTTCTGCACAAGTAGAAGGGAAATTCGTTCGTCAGTCAGGTGGACGTGGACAATTCGGACATGTTTGGATTGAATTCTCACCTAACGAAGAAGGAAAAGGCTTTGAATTTGAAAATGGTATCGTTGGTGGTGTTGTTCCTCGTGAATACATCCCAGCAGTAGCTGCAGGTCTTGAAGACTCTCTTAAAAATGGTGTATTAGCTGGATTCCCACTAATCGACATTAAAGCTCGTCTTTTTGACGGTTCATACCATGATGTTGACTCAAACGAGATGGCGTTTAAAGTAGCTGCTTCTTTAGCTCTTAAAAACGCTGTTAAGAAATGTAACCCAGTTCTACTTGAACCATTAATGAAAGTAGAAGTTGTTATCCCTGAGGAATACTTAGGAGATATCATGGGTGATATTACTTCTCGTCGTGGACGCGTTGAAGGTATGGAAGCACGTGGTAACGCTCAAGTAGTACGTGCAATGGTACCTCTTTCTGAAATGTTTGGTTATGCAACTTCATTACGTTCTAACACACAAGGTCGTGGAACGTTCTCAATGGTATTTGACCACTATGAAGATGTACCAAAATCAATCTCAGAAGAAATTATCAAAAAATATAAAGGTGAGTAATTGATTATTTAGTTCTCATCATGTATAACTATTTATGTTAGCTACAAAGGGTGTCTCACCCTCTTGTAGCATAATAATAAAACTAAAAATTAATTTTCTTAATTATAAGGAGGATTTTTACAATGGGTAAAGCTAAATTCGAACGTGTAAAACCACACGTTAACATTGGTACAATCGGACACGTTGACCATGGTAAAACTACATTAACTGCTGCTATTACAACTGTATTAGCTAAAGTAGGTGGAGCTGAAGCTCGCGCTTACGATCAAATCGATGGTGCTCCAGAAGAAAGAGAACGTGGTATCACAATCTCTACTGCACACGTTGAGTATGAAACTGAAACTCGTCACTATGCACACGTTGACTGCCCAGGTCACGCTGACTATGTTAAAAACATGATCACTGGTGCTGCTCAAATGGACGGTGGTATCTTAGTAGTTTCTGCTGCTGATGGTCCAATGCCTCAAACTCGTGAGCACATTCTTTTATCTCGTCAAGTAGGTGTACCTTACATCGTAGTATTCATGAACAAATGTGACATGGTTGACGACGAAGAATTACTTGAATTAGTTGAAATGGAAATCCGTGATCTTTTATCAGAATACGAATTCCCTGGCGATGACATTCCAGTAATCAAAGGTTCTGCACTTAAAGCTCTTGAAGGAGATGCTGAGTGGGAAGCTAAAATTCATGAATTAATGGCTGAAGTTGATTCTTACATCCCAACACCAGCTCGTGAAACTGACAAGCCTTTCTTAATGCCAGTTGAGGATGTATTCTCAATCACTGGTCGTGGAACAGTAGCTACTGGTCGTGTTGAGCGTGGAGTAGTTAAAGTTGGTGAAGTAATCGAAATCATCGGTTTCACTGAAGAGCCAAAATCAACTACTGTAACAGGTGTAGAAATGTTCCGTAAACTTCTTGATCAAGCAGAAGCTGGAGATAACATCGGTGCACTTCTTCGTGGGGTTGCTCGTGACGATATCCAACGTGGTCAAGTTTTAGCTAAACCAGGTTCAGTTAAACAACACACTAAGTTCAAAGCTGAAGTTTACGTTTTATCTAAAGAAGAAGGTGGACGTCACACTCCATTCTTCGCTAACTACCGTCCACAATTCTATTTCCGTACAACTGACGTAACTGGAATCATCCAATTACCAGAAGGCGTTGAAATGGTTATGCCTGGTGACAACATCGAAATGACTGTTGAGTTAATCAACGCAATCGCTGTTGAAGAAGGTACTAAGTTCTCTATCCGTGAGGGTGGACGTACTGTAGGTGCTGGTGTAGTTGCTACAATCGTTGAATAATTAAACTTAAAAGCTTAGAAGATTTATTCTTCTAAGTTTTTTTTTATGTAAATTGGAAATATTTTTATTATAATAGAAAACCGATTCTTGCTTGATTTTAATAAACGAAGATAATATAATAACTAAGTACTAAAGACGGCAAAACATTAATTTATTTAAACTTATAACAAATGCTTGCAATAGCATTATTTTTTATGTATAATAGATGATGTTGGTCTTTGACTGCGTAGAAATGGAAGGTTGCTGATACACCCGGCCGCTTTGCCATGGCGAGTGTAAGGAAATTTCCATGGAGTATGTCTATTACTTAAATAGGCGAAAAAGGAGGGAAAATTATGGCAAAAGAAAAAATTCGTATTCGTTTAAAAGCTTATGATCACCGTATTTTAGATCAATCTGCAGAGAAAATCGTTGAAACAGCGAAACGTTCTGGTGCTTCTGTATCTGGTCCGATTCCATTACCAACTGAGAAATCAGTTTACACGATCCTTCGTGCGGTTCATAAATACAAAGATTCTCGTGAGCAATTCGAAATGCGCACACACAAACGTTTAATCGATATCGTGAATCCAACTCCACAAACAGTTGATTCATTAATGAGACTAGATTTACCATCTGGCGTTGATATTGAAATCAAACTTTAATAACATTATATATAAATTCAGGAGGTGTGACTTATGACTAAAGGAATCTTAGGGAAAAAGATCGGTATGACACAAGTATTTGCTGAAAACGGTGAGTTAATTCCAGTAACTGTAATCGAAGCTACTCCAAACGTGGTTTTACAAAAGAAAACTACTGAAACTGACGGTTATGAAGCAATCCAAATCGGATTTGCTGACAAACGTGAGAAATTAGCTAACAAACCAGAAAAAGGACACTCTGCTAAAGCAAACACTGCACCTAAGCGCTTCGTTCGTGAACTTCGCAATGCTGACGTAACAGCTTATGAAGTTGGTCAAGAAGTCAAAGTAGATATTTTTGCAAATGGTGACATCGTTGATGTAACTGGTACTTCAAAAGGTAAAGGATTCCAAGGTAGCATTAAGCGCCACAACCAATCTCGTGGACCAATGTCTCACGGTTCTCGTTACCACCGTCGTCCAGGTTCAATGGGTCCTGTTGCTCCGAACCGTGTATTCAAAAACAAAGCTTTACCTGGTCAAATGGGTGGAGAAAAAGTAACTGTACAAAACCTACAAATCGTTAAAGTTGACGTTGAACGTAACTTACTTTTAGTAAAAGGTAATGTACCTGGTTCTAAAAAATCTTACGTAACAATCCGTACTGCGGTTAAATCTAAATAATTAATTTAGAAGAAAGGAGGAAATGAAATGCCTAAAGTTACTATGTTTAATCAAACAGGTGCTCAAGTAGGAGAAATCGAATTAGCAGATGCTGTTTTCGGAATTGCTCCAAACGAACACGTTTTATTTGATGCTGTAATGATGCAACGTGCGTCTTTACGTCAAGGTACTCACAAAGTAAAAACACGTTCTGAAGTACGTGGTGGTGGTCGTAAACCATGGAGACAAAAAGGAACTGGCCGTGCTCGTCAAGGTTCAATCCGTTCTCCACAATGGCGTGGTGGTGGTATCGTATTCGGTCCAGCTCCAAGATCATATTCATATAAATTACCTAAAAAGGTACGTCGCTTAGCGATTAAATCTGCTTTATCTACAAAAGTATTAGAGCAAAGCATGTTAGTGCTTGAAGATTTAGCGTTAAATGCACCAAAAACAAAAGATATGGTTACTGTATTACAAGGCTTATCAGTTCAAAAGAAAGTCTTAATCGTAACAGCTGACCTAAATGAAAACGTAGCTTTATCTGCTCGCAACTTACCTGGAATTACAGTTCTTGCGGCTAATGAAGTAAACGTAATCGACGTTTTACATCATGATACTCTAATCATGACTAAAGCTGCGGTGCAAAAAGTAGAGGAGGTGCTTGTATAATGAAGGATCCTCGCGATATTATCAAACGCCCAGTTATCACTGAAGCTTCTATGGAAGCAATTTCTGAAAAAAAATACACTTTTGAAGTTGATGTAAGAGCTAATAAAACTGAAGTTAAAGATGCTGTTGAAGCAATCTTCGGTGTTAAAGTAGAGAAAGTTAACGTAATGAACTACAAAGGTAAGTTTAAACGTATGGGTAAACATGCTGGTTACACTAACCGTCGTAGAAAAGCAATCGTTAAATTAACTACTGATAGCCAAGAAATCACATTATTCGAAGGCGTTTAATACTAATTACTAGAAAAGGAGGGAAATTACGATGGGAATCAAAAAGTATAAACCAACCACTAACGGTCGCCGTGGTATGACTACTAATGATTTTGCTGAGATCACTACTGATAAACCAGAAAAATCATTACTTGCACCACTTAGCAAAAAAGCTGGCCGTAACAACCAAGGTAAAATTACTGTTCGTCACCAAGGTGGTGGACACAAACGTCAATACCGTATCATCGATTTCAAACGAGATAAAGATGGTATACCAGGACGCGTTGCTACAATCGAGTACGATCCAAACCGTTCTGCAAACATTGCGTTAATTAACTACGCTGATGGAGAAAAACGTTATATCCTAGCTCCTAAAAACTTAGTAGTAGGAATGGAAATCGTTTCAGGACCTGAAGCTGATATTAAAGTAGGTAACGCTTTACCACTTGTAAACATTCCAGTAGGTACTACAATTCACAACATCGAGTTAAAACCAGGTCGTGGAGGACAATTAGTACGTTCAGCTGGTACTTCTGCACAAGTATTAGGTAAAGAAGACCGTTATGTACTAGTTCGTTTAAACTCTGGTGAAGTACGTATGATCTTAGCTACTTGCCGCGCGACAGTAGGTCAAGTAGGTAACGAACATCACGAACTTATTAACATCGGTAAAGCAGGTCGTTCTCGTTGGATGGGTAAACGCCCAACTGTACGTGGATCTGTAATGAACCCAGTTGATCACCCACACGGTGGTGGTGAAGGACGCTCTCCAATCGGACGTAAATCACCAATGTCTCCATGGGGTAAACCAACTCTTGGTTACAAAACTCGTAAGAAAAACAAAGCGTCAGACAAATTTATCGTTCGTCGTCGTAAAAAATAACGCGGTTGTGCTACGGTTCACCAGAACCGTAGGTCAATCACGAAGGGAGGTACCACAATGGGACGCAGCCTGAAAAAAGGTCCATTTATTGATGATCACTTATTAACTAAAGTTGAGAAATTAAACGAAACTGACTCTAAGCAAGTTGTAAAAACTTGGTCACGTCGTTCGACTATTTTCCCACAATTTATCGGACATACTATTGCAGTATACGATGGTCGTAAACACGTACCTGTATATGTATCGGAAGATATGGTAGGTCACAAACTTGGTGAATTTGCTCCAACTCGTACTTACAAAGGTCACGATGCGGATGACAAGAAAACTAGAAGATAATGAGAGGAGGCACTCCAATGCAAGCTAAAGCTGTACTGAGAACAGTTCGTATCGCTCCTCGTAAAGTTCGTCTAGTAGTCGATTTAATCCGAGGTAAACAAGTGGGCGAAGCGATCGCAATCCTTCGACACACACCGAAAACTGCTTCTCCTGTTGTAGAAAAATTATTAAAATCTGCTATTGCTAACGCAGAGCATAACTATGATATGGATGTTAATAACTTATACATCGAAAAAGTATTCGTTGATGAAGGTGCTACTTTAAAACGTTTCCGCCCTCGTGCACAAGGACGTGCTAGCGCAATCAACAAACGTACAAGCCACATTACAATCGTGGTATCAGAGAAGAAGGAGGGATAATCGATGGGACAAAAGGTAAATCCAGTCGGACTTCGAGTTGGTATTATTAAAGATTGGGAATCTAAATGGTACGCTGAAAAAGACTACGCTGATCTTTTACATGAAGATATCAAAATTCGTGAGTACATTAGCACTCGTTTAAAAGATTCTGCTGTATCTAAAGTAGAAATCGAAAGAGCTGCTAACCGTGTAAACATCACTGTACACACTGCAAAACCAGGTATGGTAATCGGTAAAGGTGGTTCAGAAGTTGAAGCTCTTCGTAAAGCTTTAAACAAACTTACTGGCAAACGTGTTCATATTAACATCATCGAAATTAAAAGAGCAGATCTTGATGCTAAATTAGTAGCTGAAAACATCGCTCGTCAATTAGAAAACCGTGTTTCATTCCGTCGTGCTCAAAAGCAAGTACTTCAACGTGCTATGCGTGCTGGTGCATTAGGTATTAAAACACAAGTTTCTGGTCGTCTTGGCGGAGCAGATATTGCTCGTTCAGAATCATATAGTGAAGGTACAGTGCCACTTCATACATTACGTGCGGATATCGATTATGCAACTGCAGAAGCAGATACAACATACGGTAAACTAGGCGTAAAAGTATGGATCTACAAAGGTGAAGTTCTTCCTACAAAAAAGAAAGCTTCTGAGGAAGGAGGAAATTAATTATGTTAATGCCTAAACGTGTTAAATATAGAAGAGAACATCGTGGAAAAATGCGTGGACGTGCCAAAGGTGGTACTGAAATTGCATTCGGTGAATTCGGTTTACAATCAACTGAAGCTTCTTGGATTACTAACCGTCAAATTGAAGCAGCGCGTCGTGCAATGACTCGTTACATGAAACGTGGCGGTAAAGTATGGATTAAGATCTTCCCTTCTAAACCTTACACTGCAAAACCTCTTGAGGTTCGTATGGGTAGTGGTAAAGGTGCTCCAGAAGGTTGGGTTGCAGTTGTTAAACCTGGCAAAATTATGTTCGAAATCGCTGGTGTATCTGAAGAGATAGCTCGTGAAGCACTTCGCTTAGCTGCTCACAAATTACCAGTTAAATGTAAATTCGTAAAACGCGAAGACAATGGTGGTGATTCTAATGAAAACTAATGAGATTCGCGATCTTACTACTGCTGAAATTGAATTAAAAGTGAAATCTCTTAAAGAAGAGTTATTCAACCTTCGTTTCCAATTAGCTACAGGTCAATTAGAGAACACTGCGCGTATTCGTGAGGTTCGTAAAGGTATTGCTCGTATGAAAACTGTAGTACGTGAAAGAGAAATTAACTCTAATAATTAATAATGAGGGGAGGTTTGCACAGTGAGCGAACGTAACCAACGTAAAGTTTACACAGGACGTGTAGTTTCTGACAAGATGGATAAGACAATTACTGTTGTAGTTGAAACTTATAAAACACATAAACTATACGGAAAACGCGTTAAATATTCTAAGAAATATAAAGCGCACGATGAGCTAAACGCTGCAAAAGTTGGCGATATCGTAAAAATCATGGAGACTCGTCCATTATCAGCTACAAAACGTTTCCGTTTAGTTGAAATCGTACAAGAAGCTGTTATTATCTAATAGATGATCGGATATCATTCTTAATCCGAAAGGAGGTCAATTTGACATGATCCAACAAGAAACTCGTTTAAAAGTTGCTGACAATTCAGGTGCTCGTGAATTACTTACTATTAAAGTATTAGGTGGTTCAGGCCGTAAAACTGCAAACATTGGTGATATCATCGTTTGTACAGTAAAACAAGCAACACCAGGTGGCGTTGTTAAAAAAGGTGATGTAGTCAAAGCTGTTATCGTTCGTACGAAACGTGGTGTTCGTCGTCCAGATGGTACTTACATCCGTTTTGATGAAAACGCAGCTGTTATCATTAAAGATGATAAGAGCCCACGTGGTACTCGTATTTTCGGACCAGTTGCACGTGAATTACGTGATAGCAACTTCATGAAAATCGTATCATTAGCTCCAGAAGTACTTTAATTAATGTACTTTAATAAATACTTCAGAAAGCCTTATTAAGGAGGTGCACGAAGAAGATGCATGTAAAAAAAGGTGATAAAGTTCAAGTTATCTCTGGTAAAGACAAAGGAAAACAAGGTGTGATCCTTGCTGCTTTTCCAAAGAAAAACCGCGTACTTGTTGAGGGTGTTAACATCATTAAAAAACACTCAAAACCTACTCAAGCTAACCCACAAGGTGGCATCATCGAGAAAGAAGCACCAATCCATGTTTCTAATGTTATGGCATTAGATCCAAAAACTGGAGTACCTACACGCGTAGGTTACCAATTAGTGGATGGTAAAAAAGTACGTATTGCAAAAAAATCAGGCGAATTACTTGATAAATAATAGAAATTTATGAAAGGAGGTCAACTGAATGAACCGCCTAGTCGAGAAATATCAAAATGAAATCACTCCTGCTCTTGTGAGCAAGTTTAACTATAAATCAGTTATGCAAGTGCCAAAAATTGAAAAGATCGTCATCAACATGGGTGTTGGTGAGGCTGTTTCAAATTCAAAAGCATTAGATACTGCTGTTGAGGAATTAACTTTAATCGCAGGTCAAAAGCCTGTTGTAACTAGAGCTAAAAAATCAATCGCTCAATTCCGTCTTCGTGAAGGAATGCCTATCGGTGCGAAAGTTACATTACGCGGTGAGCGTATGTACGAATTCTTTGAAAAATTAGTTGCTGTAACTTTACCTCGTGTACGTGACTTCCGTGGGATCTCTAAAAAGTCATTCGATGGCCGTGGAAACTACACATTAGGTGTTAAAGAGCAATTAATCTTCCCAGAGATTGATTATGATAAAGTAAACAAAGTACGTGGTATGGACATCGTTATTGTAACTACTGCAAATACTGATGAAGAAGCTCGTGAAATGCTAACATTATTTGGAATGCCTTTTCAAAAATAATGAAAGCCAGCGCTAAAGAAGAGGAGGCGAAAACGTGGCTAAAAAATCAATGATTGCGAAACAAAAACGTGCTCAGAAATTTAAAGTACAAGAGTATACACGTTGCGAACGTTGCGGACGTCCACACTCAGTATTACGTAAATTTAAACTTTGCCGTATTTGTTTCCGTGAACTTGCTTATAAAGGACAAATCCCTGGCGTTAAAAAAGCTAGTTGGTAATTCAATAGATATTAGGAAGGAGGTTATCTGAACATGGTCATGACAGATCCTATTGCAGATATGCTTACTCGCATTCGTAATGCGAACATGGTACGTCACGAGAAATTAGAATTCCCAGGTTCTAACCTAAAGAAAGAAGTTGCTGAAATTCTAAAACGTGAAGGTTTCATCCGTGACGTTGAGTACATTGAAGATGATAAACAAGGTATCATCCGTATTTTCTTAAAATATGGTGTGAACAACGAACGTGTTATCACTGGATTAAAAAGAATCTCTAAGCCTGGCTTACGCGTTTACGCGAAAGCTGACGAAGTACCTCGCGTACTTAACGGTTTAGGTGTTGCAATTATTTCAACATCTAAAGGTGTAATGACAGATAAAGAAGCTCGTCAAGCTAAAACTGGTGGCGAAATCTTAGCATACGTTTGGTAATAAAACACAGAGAGAATGGAGGTGTAGTGAATGTCTCGTGTTGGTAAAAAAGAACTTGTAATTACTGCTGGAGTTACTCTTACTAATAACAACAATACTATTACAGTAAAAGGACCTAAAGGTGAGTTAACTCGTACTTTTAGTCCTGATATGACAATCGAATTAAACGAGAATGTATTAACAGTTGCACGTCCAACTGATAATAAAGAGCACCGTGCTCTTCATGGTACAACTCGTGCTATCTTAGGAAACATGGTTGAAGGTGTAACTAATGGTTATACTCGTAACCTTGAACTAGTTGGGGTAGGTTACCGTGCAACAAAAACAGGTGACAAACTTGTTTTAGCTGTTGGTTTCTCTCACCCAGTTGAGATCACTCCTGAGAATGGTGTTGAAATCGAAGTACCTTCAAATACTAAAATCAGTATTAAAGGTATCGACAAAGAACGTGTAGGCGCACTTGCTGCTTACATCCGTCAAGTACGTCCACCAGAGCCTTACAAAGGTAAAGGTATTCGTTACGAAGGCGAAATGGTTCGTCGTAAAGAAGGTAAAACTGCGAAGTAATCTATAACTAGATAAGAGAAAGGAGTGACCAAGATGATCTTTAAGGCTGATAAAAATGCAGTACGTAAAAAAAGACATGCTCGTGTTCGTACTAAATTATCTGGTACTCAAGAACGTCCACGTTTAAACGTTTATCGTTCAAACAACCATATCTATGCTCAAATCATTGATGATGTTAATGGTGTTACATTAGCAAGTGCATCAACTTTAGATAAAGAATTAACTTTAAATGGTACTGGTAATATCGATGCAGCATCTTTAGTAGGTGGATTAGTTGCAAAACGCGCTACTGAAAAAGGTGTTACTGAAGTTGTATTCGACCGCGGTGGTTACTTATATCATGGTCGCGTAAAAGCTTTAGCTGAAGCTGCTCGTGAAGCTGGTTTACAATTTTAATAAAAGAAGGAGGGACATACATGCGTCGCATTGATCCTAATAAATTAGAGCTTGAAGAACGCTTAGTTACGATCAACCGTGTTGCTAAAGTTGTAAAAGGTGGACGTCGTTTCCGCTTTGCAGCATTAGTAGTTGTTGGTGACAAAAACGGTCATGTTGGTTTTGGTACTGGTAAAGCTCAAGAAGTACCTGATGCAATCCGTAAAGCTGTTGAAGATGCTAAGAAAAATCTAATTAATGTACCAATCGTTGGAACTACAATTCCTCACGTAATTACTGGTCGTTTTGGAGCTGGTGAAGTATTCTTAAAACCTGCTTCTGAAGGTACTGGAGTTATCGCAGGAGGTCCTGTTCGTGCGGTATTAGAACTTGCTGGAGTACATGATATTTTATCTAAATCTCTTGGTTCAAACACACCGGTAAACATTGTACGTGCTACTATCGAAGGTTTAAGTAACTTGAAACGTGCGGATGAAGTTGCTAAATTACGTGGTAAATCTGTAGAAGAATTACTAGGTTAATAAGGAGGGATAACGATGGCTAAACAGTTAGAAATTACCCTTACTCGTAGTGTTATTGGTCGTAAACAAGATCAAATAGCAACAGTTCGTGCTTTAGGAATTACTAAAACAAACCAAACTGTTGTTAAAGAAGATAACGCTGCAATGCGTGGGATGATTAACAAAGTTTCTCACCTTGTATCTGTAAAAGAAATTTAATGAAACATGAATAAGTAAGGAGGTGCCCTAATGAAACTTCATGAATTAAAACCTACAGAAGGTTCTCGTAAAGTATCTAAACGTATCGGTCGTGGTATTGGTTCTGGTACTGGTAAAACTGCTGGTAAAGGTCATAAAGGACAAAACGCTCGTTCAGGTGGCGGTGTTCGTCTTGGATTTGAAGGTGGTCAAACTCCTTTATTCCGTCGTTTACCAAAACGTGGTTTCACTAACATCAACCGTAAAGATTACGCAATCGTTAATGTTGAAACGTTAAACCGCTTCGAAAACGGAACTGAAGTAACTCCTGAGTTACTGATTGAAACTGGTATTGTTCGTAAAGAATTATCTGGTATTAAAATTTTAGGTAATGGTAAGTTAGAAGTTAAACTTACTGTTAAAGCTCACAAGTTCTCATCTTCTGCAGTAGAGGCAATCGAAGCAGCTGGTGGAAATGCTGAGGTGATCTAAAATGTTCCGGACAATCTCCAACTTTATGCGCATTGCAGATATTAGAAAAAAAATATTCTTTACGTTATTAATGTTAATTGTATTTCGTATTGGGACGTTTATACCTGTTCCAAACGTCAACGCTGAGGTTTTAGCTTCTCAAGATAGCTCATTGAGCGTATTTGGAGTTCTAAATACTTTCGGTGGAGGAGCTCTTAAACAGTTCTCGATTTTTGCAATGGGTATAATGCCTTACATTACTGCTTCAATCATTATCCAGTTACTTCAAATGGACGTAGTTCCTAAATTAACTGAATGGTCGAAGCAAGGTGAGATTGGTCGACGTAAACTTACTCAACTGACTAGATATATCACAATTATTCTCGGTTTTGTAGAAGCAATTGGGTTATCAATCAGTATGAATAATGTTACTGGCGGAATGTTAATAGAAAATCCAGGTTGGTCAACCTATCTTTATATAGCAATTGTACTAACAGCTGGAACATCTTTCTTATTGTGGTTAGGTGAGCAGATTACTGCTAAAGGTGTTGGGAACGGTATATCAGTTATCATCTTTGGTGGTATAGTTGCTGCTATACCTAATACAATGAACCAAGTCTATCAGCAACAATTTAAAGGTGCTGGAGACGCGCTATTCTTAAATATTGTTAAAGTTGGCTTAGTGTTTTTAGTTTTACTATTAGTAATCGTAGCTGTAATTTACATCCAACAAGCTAATCGTAAAATTCCAATTCAATATGCTAAACGTAACAATGGTAATAATAGTTATGTCGGAGGACAATCAACTCACTTGCCATTAAAAGTAAATGGTGCTGGGGTTATTCCGGTAATCTTCGCTGTTTCATTTTTAATCACTCCATCAACAATCGCTTCGTTTTTACCTAGTAACAACGTAACTGATTGGATTAAAACGCATTTTACGTATAACAATCCATGGGGAATGGCATTTTATTTAATCTTGATCATTGCATTCACTTATTTTTATACATTTGTTCAGGCTAACCCAGAACAAATGGCTGAAAATTTACAGAAGCAAGGTGGCTATATCCCAGGCATTCGCCCAGGTAAAAGCACTCAAGAATATATCATTAAAGTCTTATATCGCTTAACTTTCGTAGGAGCTATTTTCTTAGCTGTCATCGCTTTATTACCAATTGTATTTGGTAAAATTGCGAACTTACCACCTTCAGCTCAAATTGGAGGTACAAGTTTACTAATCGTAGTCGGAGTTGCACTTGAAACAATGAAACAATTAGAAAGTCAGCTTGTTAAGAGAAACTACAAAGGCTTTATTAAAGATCGAGCGTAGGGAATTGATAATTTTCCCTATTGCTCTCCTAATTTAGAGGAGGATTAACCATGAATTTAATTCTAATGGGACTTCCTGGTGCAGGCAAAGGCACACAAGCTGAGAAAATTGTCGAAAAATACGGCATTCCTCATATATCTACTGGCGATATGTTCCGTGCAGCGATTAAAGACGGCACAGAACTAGGTCTTCAAGCAAAATCGTTTATGGATCAAGGTCATCTTGTTCCCGATGAGGTAACAATTGGTATTGTACGTGAACGATTAGCTAAAGATGATTGCCAAAACGGTTTCTTATTGGATGGCTTTCCTAGAACAGTTGCGCAGGCTGAAGCACTAGAAGAGACTCTGAAAGTAATGAATCGTAAAATTGACTTCGTGTTAAACATTCATGTAGACCAACAACTTTTAATTGAACGTTTAACAGGTCGTCGTATTTGCAAAGACTGTGGAGCTACTTATCACTTAATTTTCAATCCTCCTGTTGAAGAAGGTATTTGCCCAAAATGTGGTGGAGAACTTTATCAACGTGCGGATGATAATGAAGAAACAGTTGCGAACCGTCTTGAAGTAAATATCAAACAAACTCAGCCTTTACTTGATTTTTATAATAACCTTGGTTATGTAAAAACAATTGAAGGTGAACAAGAGATTAACAAAGTTTTTACGGACATTGATAATCTTTTAAAAGAGTTAGTTTAATAATTGAACGATAGGATCGTCGTTCCATGCGTATGACGTTTTGTCATTTCGTCAAAACTGATACTATTATTTAAAAGCTTAAACTTAGCTTTGCTTGGAACGATTGATATAACATAGGTCTTTTGTAGGCCAAAAAATCTCCAACTTATCAGAGCACTTTGGCTTAATGTTCCTAAGCGTATGTTTGCCTACAAGCAAGCTACTGATTCGAAGAAAGGAGAATGCCCTAATGGCGAAAGATGATGTAATTGAAATTGAAGGTACCGTTACGGAAACACTTCCGAATGCGATGTTCAAAGTTGAATTAGAAAATGGTCATGTAGTTCTTGCACACGTTTCTGGTAAAATTCGTATGAACTTCATTCGTATTCTTCCAGGTGACAAGGTAACTGTTGAACTATCTCCATATGATTTAACTCGTGGCCGTATTACGTACCGTTTTAAATAATAATTATGCACTCCGTAATCTACAAGGAGGTTGAAATCATGAAAGTGAGACCATCAGTAAAACCAATCTGTGAAAAATGTAAAGTTATCCGCAGACGTGGTAAAGTAATGGTAATTTGTGAAAATCCAAAACATAAACAAAAACAAGGTTAATAAAGAAGGAGGTGCACTAGAATGGCTCGTATTGCTGGTGTAGATATTCCTCGCGACAAACGCGTGGTTGTTTCTTTAACTTATGTATACGGAATCGGTCGTGCAACTTCTGAAAAAATCTTAGCTGAAGCTGGTATTTCAGAAGACACACGTGTACGTGATTTAACAGAAGAAGAATTAGGTAAAATTCGTGAATTAGTCGACAAGTTAAAAGTTGAAGGGGATCTTCGTCGTGAAGTTTCTTTAAACATTAAACGTTTAATCGAAATCGGTTCATATCGTGGTATTCGCCACCGTCGTAACTTACCTGTTCGTGGTCAAAACACTAAAAACAATGCTCGTACTCGTAAAGGCCCACGCCGTACGGTAGCGAACAAGAAGAAATAATATTTTTTAAGTAAAGGAGGGTATTCAACATGGCACGTAAAACAAATGTACGTAAACGTCGTGTGAAAAAGAATATTGAAGCTGGTACAGCTCATATTCGTTCAACTTTCAATAACACAATCGTAACAATCACTGATGTTCATGGTAACGCAATTTCTTGGTCAAGTGCTGGAGCATTAGGTTTCAGAGGTTCTCGTAAATCTACTCCTTTCGCTGCACAAATGGCTGCTGAAACTGCTGCTAAAACTTCTATGGAACATGGTTTAAAAACTCTTGACGTAACGGTTAAAGGTCCGGGTGCTGGTCGTGAGGCTGCTATCCGTGCTCTTCAAGCTGCTGGTCTTGAAGTAACTGCTATCAGAGACGTTACTCCAGTTCCACATAACGGATGCCGTCCACCAAAACGTCGTCGTGTATAATTTGTCTGTATAAATTTTCAAAAATTGTCTATAATGGATTATGATATATGTTTGGCAAATATTAACAGACATCTCTTGTTGTGCACAATTAGGAACTGCCTAATAGGGACTTTCGGTTAGCATCGTCTAACCGAGGGTTTCGACGTTTTGAAGGAGGGTTTAAAAAATGATTGAAATCGAAAAGCCGAAAATCGAAACGGTTGAGATCAGTGACGATTCCAAATATGGTAAATTCGTTATTGAACCACTTGAGCGTGGATATGGTACAACGC
>NZ_JBHJTJ010000025.1:47327-69629 GCF_042267765.1 Gottfriedia sp. NPDC056225
CTTTTATCCTCACTTCCTGGTGCCGCTGTAACTGCTATTCAAATTGATGGCGTGTTACATGAGTTCTCTACAGTTGAAGGTGTTGTAGAAGACGTTACAACAATTATTCTTAATGTGAAAAAACTTGCTCTGAAAATTTATTCAGATGAAGAAAAAACATTAGAAATTGATGTACGCGGAGAAGGACCAATTACTGCGGCCGATATTACGCATGATAGCGATGTTGAAGTTCTAAATCCAGATCTTCATATTGCAACTCTTGCTAAAGATGCTCATTTACGTATGCGTCTAACTGCTAGACGTGGACGTGGATACATCCCTGCAGATGGTAACAAAAGAGAGGATCAAGCAATAGGTGTTATTCCTATCGACTCGATTTACACTCCAGTGTCTCGTGTCACATACCAAGTTGAAAATACACGTGTGGGACAGGTTTCAAATTTCGATAAGTTAACACTTGATGTTTGGACTGACGGAAGCATTGGACCTAAAGATGCAATCGCACTTGGTTCAAAAATTCTTACTGAACACTTAAACATTTTTGTAGGTTTAACTGACGAAGCTAAAAATGCAGAAATCATGGTCGAAAAAGAAGAAGATAAAAAAGATAAAGTCCTTGAAATGACGATTGAAGAACTTGATCTTTCTGTTCGTTCATATAACTGCTTAAAGCGAGCAGGTATTAATACAGTACAAGAGCTTGCTAATAAGACAGAAGAAGACATGATGAAAGTACGTAACTTAGGTCGTAAGTCTTTAGAAGAAGTAAAACATAAGTTAGAAGAGTTAGGTCTAGGCCTACGTAAAGAAGACTGATTGTAGCTTCGATAAAGGGAGAGGCGTTCTCTTCATGTCTATATGACCCAATTTTGATACTACTTACAAAGGAGGGAACTAGAAATGGGATACAGAAAATTAGGACGTACTAGCTCACAACGTAAAGCTATGTTACGTGACTTAGCTACTGACTTAATCATTAACGAACGTATTCAAACAACTGAAACACGTGCGAAAGAATTACGTTCAGTTGTTGAAAAAATGATTACTTTAGGTAAACGTGGAGATTTACATGCTCGTCGTCTAGCTGCTGCTTACATCCGTAATGAAGTTGCTAACGCTGAAACTAATCAAGACGCTTTACAAAAGTTATTTGCTGACATCGCTCCTCGTTACACTGAGCGTCAAGGTGGATACACTCGTATCGCAAAAATTGGTCCTCGTCGCGGAGACGCAGCACCAATGGTTGTTATCGAATTAGTATAATATTCGTATACAAAAGGGCTCGACGTTTCTTGTAAACATGTCGTTGCCCTTTTTTTCTGTTTACTTTTAGACTATTATATATCTATAAACAATGAGAAATTATAGGTGAAATAATGAGAAAAGATAGTATTAAAGTAGATAACATATCTTTTAAATACCCACAGGCACAATCGAATGCAGTTCATTCTGTATCATTTAACATAAAGGAAAATGAATGGATTGCAATCGTTGGTAGAAATGGGTCGGGAAAGTCAACATTAGCAAAACTTTTAAATGGATTAATTTTACCCGAAGATGGCCAAATAGTGATTGATGAGGAGATTACCTTATCAGAGCAAACAATATGGGATGTTCGAAAGAAAATAACGATGGTATTTCAAAATCCTGATAACCAATTTGTTGGGACAACAGTAATTGATGATATAGCATTTGGATTAGAGAACCATGGTGTCGATAAAGCAGAAATGGATCGTCGCATCGAAGAGGTACTTAATATCGTCAAAATGAATGATTTTAAACTTCATGAACCACATTCACTTTCTGGAGGCCAAAAGCAAAGAGTAGCGATAGCAGGATCATTAGCGATTCAGCCTAGTATATTAATATTGGATGAAGCTACTTCAATGTTAGATCCCTTTGGAAGAAAAGAAGTAATCGAAACTATTCGTAATTTACATAAGGAAATTAATATGACAGTTATTTCGATTACACATGATATAGAAGAAGCTATACATGCAGACCGTATTTTAATTATGCATGATGGTCATTTAGTTCAAAGCGTCACTCCAGAAGAGCTTTTAAAGACAGAGTTTTCACTAGAGTCGCTTGGATTAGCATCTCCTTTTACAAATAACCTTTCTAATTTATTGATAGAAAAAGGTTTACCTTTGAGACAAGACCATCTAGAGCAAGAAAGCTTGGTGAGCGAATTATGCAAATTACTTTTGAAAAAGTAGGATATACTTATCAGCCGAAGACACCTTTTGAGCATCGTGCTCTTTACGATATAGATGTAACGATACCTGATGGGTCTTACTACGCTGTAATTGGTCACACAGGCTCAGGTAAATCTACCTTTCTGCAACATTTAAATGGCCTCTTACAACCAACTGAGGGAATCGCCAAAATTGACGATATAACCCTTGTATCAAATAAGAAAAACAAAAATTTAAAATCATTAAGAAAAAAAGTAGGATTAGTATTTCAATTTCCAGAACAGCAATTGTTTGAAGAAACCGTTGAAAAAGATATTTGCTTTGGTCCGATGAATTTTGGTGTTTCTGAAGACGAAGCCAAAAAAAGAGCAAAGGATTTAATTGATAAAGTAGGGTTAAGTGAAGATTTTTTAATGAAGTCACCATTTGAGCTGAGTGGTGGTCAAATGAGAAGGATTGCCATAGCTGGAGTATTAGCAATGGAACCGGATGTACTTGTATTAGATGAACCGACTGCTGGACTTGATCCTAGTGGCCAAAAGGCTTTAATGGATATGTTTTATGAGTTACACAAAGAAAAGGGGCTTACGATCATTTTAGTGACCCATAGCATGGAAGATGCAGCAAGGTATGCTGATACGATCCATGTGCTTCAAAAAGGTACTACATACTTAAAGGGAAGTCCTTTAGAAGTATTTTCATTCGAAAGTGAATTAGAGGAAATTGGCTTACAAATACCACTTTCTTTAAAATTCCATCAAGAGTTAAATCAAAAATTAGGTATTAACGAAAAAGCAACAAGCTTAACAATAGAACAACTCGCTGATTATATAGCGAGTCTTTATAATGGGGAAACAACATGAATAGTCTAATAATCGGAAAATATATACCAATCGATTCACTCATTCATCGTCTAGATGCTAGAGCAAAACTTCTAACAATGTTTTTATTTATATTTATTGTTTTCTTTGCAAATAATTTTGTTACTTACGGTGTTTTATTACTATTCTCGATTATCACAGTATCACTTTCGAGAGTACCGCTTAATTATTATTTAAAAGGATTAAGAGCAATTTGGTTGTTAGCAGCATTTACGTTTTTATTGCATGTGTTTACAAATAAAGAAGGACCTTTAATTTATCATTTCGGTTGGATTGAAATCCATAAAGAAGGTATTATCCAAGGGATTTATATATCGGCGAGATTTTTTCTTTTAGTTTCAATTACAACTTTACTGACATTAACAACAAATCCAATCGAAATTACTGATGGGCTAGAGTCATTATTTAACCCTTTTAAGAGATTTGGTCTACCAGTGCATGAAATGGCTTTAATGATGTCTATTTCATTGCGATTTATACCAACGCTTATGGAAGAGACCGAAAAGATTATGAAGGCACAGTCATCAAGAGGAGTGGATTTCTCATCGGGTCCAATAAAAGACAGATTAAAAGCGTTAGTCTCATTACTTGTCCCGTTATTTATCCATTCATTTAAACGAGCTGAAGACTTAGCAGTTGCGATGGAAGCTAGAGGTTACCAAGGCGGAGAAGGACGATCAAAGTTTCGGGTAATGAAGTGGCATTTTCGTGATACAGCATGCTTACTTGCATTACTGGTTTTATTTTTATTATTATTGTTTTTACGTAAGTGATGGGGATTGATAAGTTATGAATCGAATTAAATGTATAATTTCATATGATGGCACCTTATTTAGTGGATACCAAGTTCAACCAAACCAGAGAACCATTCAAACTGATATTGAAACAGTTCTAACTAAAATGCATAAAGGGAACCCTATAAGAATCCATGCCTCAGGTAGAACAGATACTGGCGTACACGCAGTGGGCCAAGTTATTCATTTTGATAGTGAATTTAATCTTTTACCTGAAGCATGGAAGAGAGCCTTAAATGCACAACTACCTAAAGATATTTATATTAAATCGGTAGAAATTGTTGATGACAAATTTCATTCTAGATTTGATGTTGTTCGGAAAGAATATCGATACTTTATTTGGAATGATAAGGACGAAAATGTTTTTTCAAGAAATCAGCATTATTTTTTCCCATTTGAGCTAGATATTGTTAAAATGCAAGAGGCACTTAATTCTTTATTAGGTACTCATGATTTTAGTTCATTTTGTGCAGCGAATACCGATATAAAGGAAAAAGTACGCACTATATACAAAGGGACCATTAATAAATCAGAGCAAGGAATTGTCATTGCTCTTGAAGGAAATGGATTTCTATATAATATGGTAAGAATAATTGTTGGAACACTAATTGAAGTTGGTCAAGGAAAACGCGAGGTAATTAGTGTGAAAAACGCATTATTAGCATGCGATCGAGCCAAGGCTGGCAAGACTTCACCGCCTAATGGATTATTTTTATGGAAAGTTGATTATAACAACTAATCCTGGTGTAACATTTGCTTGACATTAGAAGGTAGAAAGTTTAATATTAAATACGGTATTGTTTTAAGAACCACGATTAGCCCCGGAACCAGTCGTGTTATAGATAAACAATAAAAACAATTTTACTTTATGTATATTGTATTAGGAGGAAATTAGAATGCGCACAACTTATATGGCAAAAGCTAGCGAAGTTGAACGTAAGTGGTTCGTTGTAGACGCTGAAGGAAAAACTTTAGGTCGTCTTGCAACTGAAGTAGCTACTTTACTTCGCGGTAAGCACAAACCAACTTTCACACCACACGTTGATACAGGTGATAACGTAATCATCATCAATGCTGAGAAAGTTGAATTAACAGGAAACAAATTAAACAATAAAATTTACTACCGTCACACAATGTATGCTGGTGGTTTAAAAGAGCGTACAGCTTTAGAAATGCGTACTAACTACCCAGTTAAAATGCTTGAATTAGCTGTTAAAGGTATGCTTCCAAAAGGACGTCTTGGACGTGCTCAAGTTAAAAAATTACACGTGTATGCTGGTAACGAGCATCCACACCAAGCACAAAAACCAGAAGTTTACGAACTTCGCGGATAATTATAAAAGGAGGGCATTCACATGGCACAAGTACAATACTATGGCACAGGACGTCGTAAAAGCTCAGTAGCTCGTGTACGTTTAGTTCCTGGCGAAGGACGCGTTATCATTAACGGTCGTGATTTTGAAGATTACATCCCATTCGCTGCATTAAGAGAAGTTGTTAAACAACCACTTGTTGCAACTGAAACTTTAGGTAGCTATGATATTTTAGTAAACGTTAACGGTGGTGGATACACTGGTCAAGCTGGTGCAATTCGTCACGGTATCTCAAGAGCTTTATTACAAGTTGATCCTGAATACCGCGGAACTTTAAAACGCGCTGGATTATTAACTCGTGATGCACGTATGAAAGAGCGTAAAAAATACGGTCTTAAAGGTGCACGTAGAGCTCCTCAGTTCTCAAAACGTTAATTTTTATATACGTTCAAAACTCCTTTCCACAATGTGGACAGGAGTTTTTTTATTTTTTAATACTTTTCACTAGTATTAGGACTTTCTTGATTTCTGTCCTTTCTAACGTTCGTCAATTTATTGTCCCTCCTATTCATACATCGCCGAAGCATTTTATGAAACTTTTTCAAATAATTTCAAAAGTCCTTGTAGGTTTTTGTATTGTTTTGTAGGTTTACATATAGAATTAGGTAAGTATTTCATCCAAAAGTTTGAAAGCGTTAACAAGGGGGATTTATATATGAAAAAATTTGGTTTAGCTACTCAAATTTTTATAGCGTTGATATTAGGTATTATTGTTGGGGCACTAGTATATGGAAATGAAACGGCCACTTCGTATATTCAGCCAATCGGTGATATTTTCATTCACTTAATTAAAATGATCGTTATGCCAATAGTTATTTCAGCATTAATAGTTGCTGTGGCTGGAGTAGGGGATATTAAGAAGTTAGGAAAACTTGGGGGAAAGACACTTCTTTATTTTGAAATTATTACGACTATCGCACTTGGAGTTGGGTTGTTAGCGGCAAACTTATTCCATCCTGGTAAAGGTGTAGACATGAGCCATCTACAAAAAGGTGACATTTCAGCATATGAACAAACAGCAACTGCAACACAACAAAGTGGCTTTGCAGAAACAATCGTTCATATCTTCCCAAAAAATGTGTTTGAGTCGATGGCACAAGGTGATCTTTTACCGATTATTTTCTTCTCTGTTCTTTTCGGTTTAGGAGTAGCAGCAATCGGAGAAAAAGGAAAGCCTGTTTTAGGATTTTTTGAAGGCGTATTAGAAGCAATGTTTTGGGTGACAAATCAAGTTATGAAAACTGCTCCAATCGGAGTATTCGCGTTAATTGCAGTAACAGTTGCAAAGTTCGGTGTAAGTACCTTATTACCACTTGGTAAGCTTGTTTTAGCTGTTTATATAACTGTAGCATTTTTTGCTATTGTTATTTTAGGTATTAATGCTAAAATGACAGGGACGAATATTTTTACGCTAATTAAGATTTTAAAGGACGAGCTGATTCTTTCGTTTACAACTGCAAGTTCGGAAGCAGTTCTTCCAAACATTATGAAAAAAATGGAGCAAATGGGTTGTCCAAAGGCAATCGTATCTTTCGTTATTCCGACTGGATATTCGTTTAATTTAACGGGGTCGGCTATCTACCAAGCTCTTGCTGCGTTATTTGTCGCTCAGATGTATAATATACACATGACATTTATGGAGCAGGTTACATTATTATTTGTATTAATGCTTACATCAAAAGGGATGGCCGGTGTCCCTGGTGCATCGTTCGTAGTTGTACTGGCAACACTAGGTTCAATGGGATTACCTTTAGAAGGAATCGCATTAATTGCAGGGATTGACCGTATTTTAGACATGGTTCGTTCTGCAGTAAATGTATTAGGAAACTCATTAGCGGCAATCACAATGGCTAAATGGGAAGGCGAATACGATAAAGATAAAGCGCAAGCATTTATTGATTCATATAAGGAATCAAAAGTTGCGTAAAGATGGGAGAAAAACAAATGGCGGCTACTGAAATTAAACCAAGCAAACGTATTGAAAAAGATTTCTTAGGGGAAAAAGAAATTCCAGCAGATGCCTACTATGGTGTCCAAACATTACGTGCAGTTGAAAATTTTCCGATTACTGGATATAAAATTCACGAAGAGCTTATTAAGGCTTTAGCAATTGTAAAGAAGGCAGCTGCACTTGCTAATGTGGAAACAAAACGTCTTTATGAGGGAAATGGTAATGCAATTGCAGAAGCTGCTCAAGAAATTATTGATGGCAAATGGCATGATCAGTTCATTGTAGATCCTATTCAAGGTGGAGCAGGTACATCAATGAATATGAATGCAAATGAGGTTATTGCTAATCGTGCGCTTGAAATTTTAGGCAAAGAAAAAGGTGACTATTTCTGTATTAGTCCAAACACCCATGTAAATATGTCGCAGTCTACAAATGATGCATTTCCAACTGCAATTCACATCGCGACTTTAAATATGTTAGATAAATTATTAAATACGATGAAATATATGAACGATGTATTTGAGTTAAAGGCAAAAGAATTTGATCATGTTATTAAAATGGGGCGTACTCACTTACAAGATGCTGTACCGATTCGTTTAGGACAAGAGTTCGAAGCTTATTCTCGAGTTCTTGCACGTGATATAAAACGTATCGAACAATCACGTCAGCACTTATATGAGGTAAATATGGGAGCTACAGCGGTTGGGACAGGCTTAAATGCTGATCCTCGCTATATTGAACTTGTTGTTAAGCAACTTGCTGAAATTAGTGGCTTATCACTTGTTGGAGCTGAGCATCTTGTTGATGCTACTCAAAACACTGACGCTTACACAGAAGTATCGGCTGCTCTTAAAGTATGTATGATGAATATGTCTAAAATTGCGAATGATTTACGTTTAATGGCTTCTGGTCCACGTGCAGGCCTTGGTGAAATTTCATTACCAGCACGTCAACCAGGTTCATCTATTATGCCAGGAAAAGTAAATCCTGTAATGGCTGAAGTAATTAACCAAGTTGCATTCCAAGTAATCGGTAATGATCATACAATTTGTTTAGCATCAGAAGCAGGACAATTAGAATTAAATGTTATGGAGCCTGTACTAGTTTTCAATTTACTTCAATCAATTAACATTATGAATAATGCATTCCGTGCATTTACTGATAACTGTTTAAAAGGAATTGAAGCAAATGAAGACAGAATGAAAGAATATGTAGAGAAGAGCGTTGGACTAATCACAGCTGTTAATCCACATATCGGCTATGAAGTTGCTGCAAGAATTGCGAGGGAAGCAATTCTAACAGGAAAGCCAATTCGTGAACTTTGCTTAAAATATGATGTGTTATCAGAAGAAGAGCTTGATTTAATTTTAGACCCATTTGAAATGACTCACCCAGGTATTGCTGGTGCAGTTCTTTTAGAGCGTCAATAAATCACTCAGACAGCATTCAATGTTGGTTAGCCTGTTTGAGGCGCTTGTTACCATTCAACGGTAACTCTGCGCTTCTACAGGCTTAGCTTATTGAAAGACAAGTGTTTTTCAATCAGAATGACAATTTTTAAAAGGGAAGGGCGAAAAGCCCTTTTTTACTTAACTTAAATAGATAAATATAAATATAAACAGAAAAAGATAAGGGATGGGATTGTATGCATAAATTCAAGGTAGGTTCGAATGGTGAGGTAGAGACTACCTTGCGTGGTGCCGAATTATTAGGTGTGCCAATGCTTAATAAAGGAGTTGCATTTACTCAAGAGGAACGAAAAGAGTTAGGTTTAACAGGATTATTACCGCCAGCTGTACTAACACTGGAGGAGCAAGCTAAACGAGCTTATGCGCAATTCTCGTCACAGCCTACTGATTTGCATAAGAATGTAACATTATCAGCTTTACATGATCGTAATGAAACATTATTTTATCGTATATTAACTGATCACTTACCTGAAATGCTTCCGATTGTCTATACACCGACAGTTGGTCTAGCAATTCAGCGTTATAGTCATGAATATAGAAGACCTCGTGGATTGTATCTATCGATCAATGAAGCAGATAGTATTGAACAAGTTTTTGATAATTACGGAGCAAATGCTGACGAAATTGATTTAATCGTTATTACTGACGGTGAGGGAATATTAGGAATTGGTGACTGGGGAGTTGGAGGTATTAATATCGCAATTGGTAAATTAGCGGTTTATACAGCTGCAGCAGGTATCGATCCTGCACGTGTAATGCCAGTTATATTAGATGTCGGTACAGATCGTGAAGAGCTACTAAATAACCCATTTTATGTTGGAAACCGTCATCCTCGTATTCGCGATAGTCGCTATGATGAATTCATCGATAAGTTTGTAAATGCGGCTGTGGAAAAATATCCAAATGCATTATTACATTGGGAAGATTTTAGCTCTAAAAATGCAAGAAATATTTTAGATAAGTATCGTCATCAAGTTTGTACTTTCAATGATGATATTCAAGGTACTGGAGCAGTATCACTTGCCGCTGTACTAGCAGCAGTAAACGCATCTGGTATCCCATTAAGTGAACACAGAGTAGTTGTATTCGGTTCAGGAGCGGCTGGTATTGGAATCGCAGATCAAGTACGTGATGCAATGGTACGTGAAGGTCTTTCGTTAGAATCAGCAAACCGTCGTTTCTGGTGTATTGATCGCAATGGTTTGCTTGCTGATGATATGGACGGTTTGTTCGACTTCCAACAACCTTATGCACGCCCAGCTAAAGAAAATAATTCAGGTGCAAGCTTAGCTGAGGTTGTTAGTCAAGTTCACCCTACAATATTAATTGGTACTTCAACTGTTGCAGGTGCTTTCACAGAAGAAATTGTTAAAGAAATGGCTGCACATGTTGAAAGACCTGTAATTTTACCAATGTCAAACCCTACACCACTTGCGGAAGCAAAACCTTCTGATCTAATCAAATGGACTGAAGGAAGAGCGTTAGTCGCGACAGGTAGTCCTTTCGCTCCTGTAACATATAACAAAACTGTTTATGTAATTGGGCAATCAAACAATGCTCTTATTTTCCCTGGTTTAGGACTTGGAACAAATGTTTCACGAGCAAGTGTAATAACAGATGGCATGTTTGCAGCGGCGGCAGAAGCGGTAGCTCAAATGATCGACGTTAGTAAGTTAGGTGCACCTTTACTACCACAAATCGAGAATCTACGTACTATTTCAGAAGTGGTTGCAATTGAAGTAGCAAAAGCAGCAGTTGCAGATGGTGTCGCACGAGTAGTACATGATGATATTGAGCAAGCTGTACGAAGCGCAATGTGGGAGCCTGCTTACAGACCTATTAAAGCAGCCAAAGAATTAGTTACTGTATAAAAGACCTAAATACAGCTTGGAAATCAAGCTGTATTTTCTTATGACATTTAGTAGTACGGAGGAACATTGTGTTAGCATCTACAAGGCGATATACTAGTAGCAAAAATCAGGAAGTGACAGATTTGAAATCTAATGAACTAGAGAGTAAGGATTTCTGGATAGTTGTTGCACTGATGGTTATTATTCCAATAGCAGGGGAGCTTAATTTTCATCCATTTGATAATATATTTCGAGTTAGTTTTGGAACACCTATTTTCTTCTTTTCATTATTGTACTTTCGGAATATACACTCTGTTATATTTGGTCTATTAATTGGAGTATCCGTTTTTGTATTTCGCTTCGGACTTGATTGGTTCGTATTGACGGATTTTAGTTTAACTTCATCCTTTTCAGTTAGATTCCCTACTTTTCTATATTATTTCTCCTATTCTGTTTTATTTTATTTATTAAAGGTGAATCGGTACCAACACCCATTGCTCATAGGAATTTTTGGTATTACTATTGAGATTACTTCAAGTTTAATTGAACTAATCCTTCAATTGTATGGAATGGGAGCTACACTTAACGTAGAAGAATTAAACAAAATTATAATTATTGCTGTGTTTAGAAGTTTTTTTGTATTGGCTTTTATCAATATGATGAAGCTTTACGAATTAAGGCTAAAGGAGTCACAAACTCGAAAAGAAAATGAGAATATGCTTATGCATTTATCTAATTTGTATGTAGAGTCTGCTTACTTAAGAAAGACGCTTCAAAATGCAGAAACAATAACGAAAGAATCTTACAATTTATATAGAAACATGAATAAGTATAAACATGAGTTAGAAGTCCCTATTGAGGAGTGGGGGAGCAAGGCTTTAAGAATTGCTGGAGAAGTACATGAAATTAAGAAGGATAATCAAAGAATTTTTGCTGGACTCTCTAAATTAATTACGAGTGAAAGTTTGCCTGAATATATGGGGGTAAATGATTTAGCAACAATGATTATTAGAATCAATCAAAAATATGCTGGTATGTTAGGTAAAAAAATTGAGTTTGTGTCGCAAATTACAGGAGAACATCCAAAATATCATATTTATCTAATGCTATCATTTATAAATAATTTAGTTGCGAATGCAGTCGAAGCAATAGAATTTGAAGGGACCATTCTCATATCAATCGAAAAAGAAGATCATTGGATTAAATGTAGCGTGATTGATAATGGCCCAGGAATCCCATCAAAAAATACGAAACTTATTTTTAAACCAGGATTCACTTCAAAATATAAAGAGGATGGAACCCCATCTACGGGAATTGGGTTATCTTATATTAAAGAAATGGCAGAAGAATTAGGAGGAGAAGTAACTCTCCATCAAAAAGAGAGTGAATGCATTTTCACGATTCGATTGCCTATTGGAAGTCTTGTCGAGAAAGGGTGAGCTTGGTGAATTTTTATATCACAGATGATGATGAAGTCTTTCGATCTATGTTATCCCAAATTATAGAAGACGAAGAATTAGGAGAAGTTGTTGCAGAGGCAGAAGATGGTTCTTTTTTAGATACAAATACATTGGAAATAAACCAAGTTGATATATTATTTATCGATTTATTAATGCCCATACAGGATGGTATCGAAACGATTAGGAGATTAGGTCCTTCATTTAAAGGAAAAATAATAATGATTTCTCAAGTGGAGTCTAAAGAATTAATTGGCGAAGCATACTCACTTGGTATCGAATATTACATTACTAAGCCACTGAACAAGGTTGAAGTGATTTCAGTGGTCAGAAAAGTCATGGAGCGAATTCGATTAGAGCGGTCAATCCATGATATTCAAAGATCACTAAGTAATGTTTTTGATGTTCATTCGATGACGAATTATAGACCGAACTCCGATAAAAAGAAAATCACTGATTGGGTACAAGTCTTATTATCCGAGCTTGGGATCGCTGGGGAAAATGGAAGCAAGGATTTACTTGATATCGTCAATTATTTATATGAGTATGAGACGAGTTTTGGATTAGATGCTGGATTTCCAACCTTAAAAGATATATATACTCACGTCAGTTTAAAAAAGCTTGGAATTATGAATTCACAAGAAGAGGTAGAGCGAGAAAGGAAATCGTCAGAACAGCGAGTTCGTAGGGCGATTTATCAATCATTAAACCATATGGCGTCCATTGGCCTTACTGATTATGCGAATCCTAAATTTGAGAATTACGCCTCAAAATTTTTTGATTTTGAAACGGTACGACAAAGAATGAGTGAATTAAAACAAGTATCGGTTACTTCTTCTACAACACACACACGAATTAATGCCAAGAAATTTATACAGGTATTATACTTTGAATCAAAACAACTTTTAATTGAAAGATATTAAAAAATGAGTCTACATTTACCCCTTAATCATTTTGATGAGGGTTTTTTTATTAAGAACAAATTAAATTAAAAAAATCTAATAATTCATCCCCTATTTGTAGCATAGAAGATTTTTATAAGAATAAAATATTATACCTTAATCATTTCTGTATGCGGCCTTCTATGTTAGGGGTGATTTAAATTGGGCTTAGTCGATTGGATAATGGGGAAAATGAATTTTCAATCAAGTACTAGTACTTTTGAGTTATTAAATGATGATGGGGAAGGCCAATTAACTTTAGGAAATACATTGTTTAAAAATGATGTGATCCGGGCGTGTATTAGACCGAAAGCTAATGCAATAGGAAAACTAAAAGTAACTCATGTCAGAGAAAATAATAAAGAGTGCAAGATTAATCCAGACCCGTGGGTTTTTAATGTACTTCAAGAACCGAATCCATTTATGTCTTTGCAATTACTTTTAGAGAAAATGGTAACCCAGCTTGATTTGAATAGTAATGCTTTTGCTTTTATAAAAAGAAATGACTTTGGCTATCCTATTGCTCTCTTTCCCATTCCTTGTACTACTGTTGAAGTGCTAGAAAATAATCAAGGGTTAATCTTTTTAAAATTCACTTTCAAAAACAAAAATGTACTAATTTTACCTTATAGCGATATCATTCATTTAAGACAGGATTTTAACAGTAATGATCTGTTTGGAACACCCCCATATGATCCTTTACTGCCATTATTAGAAGTGATTGATTCCGTAGATGATAGTATCGTTCAAAATGTAAGTAACAATCGTTTTATAAATTGGTTATTAAACTTTAAAGAAGTGCTAGATCAAGAAGAGATGATAAAAAATACGAATGAATTCGTAAATAATTATATGAAATATACTGGTGATGGAGTAAAGGCAGGATTTTCAGAGCCGACGTATAGTTTACAACAAGTGCCCATAAGTACTTATGCGCCAGAGGCTCAAAGAACAAATGATGCAATAAGAAGAATCTACAGTTTTTTTAATACGAATGAGAGAATAGTTCAAAGTCTTTTTAATGAAAATGAATGGAATACGTACAATGAGACGGTAATTAATCCATTGGTCATTCAGCTAAACAATGAATTTACACGTAAATTCTTTACGCCTGTTGAACGAGCAAACGGTAATCGTATAGTATTTGAAGCGTCTAACTTAGAATTTGCATCACTAACAACGAAATTAGCGTTTTCTGTTATGGTTGATCGAGCATCTTTAACTCCTGATGAGTGGCGTTCTATAATGGGAATCGGACCAATCCAGAGAGGAGAGGTACCACTTCTTAATACAACTATTGCTCCAATTGATCAAAAAGAAAGAGACAGGGAGTTCGAATTGCGTGTTGAACGAGAAAAGAAACGTGAAGAAGAAATTGAAAGATGTAGAGAAGAATGTAGAGAAGAATGCAAACAGTTTAGAGAATTTTGTATGGAACAACAGAAAAAACTTTTAGAAAAAACAGAAACCGACGATAAAAACAATTAATAATCAAAAATAGAGCTTTTAACTAATAATTAGTTAGGCTTTTTTTTTTCAACACATATCTGACATAGCTATACGGTAAGGATACTTGTCCGAACACTTTTCCTATTGATTCATATAGTAAAGTAATAGCTAAAATTAAACCAATAATTCATGGAGTTGTTTATATGTTGGAAAAAGATGCGATTATTACCCTTTTAGGTAGTTCTGGGGGAGTAGCAAAAGCAGTACTTTCTATATTTAATAAGGCAGTGGAGGATCCAAATGATCCTATTCACGAGACGATGAAAAATGCCAGGTTTCATTTGATTGATTTAAAGCAAAGAGACTTACCATACTTTGAGAGGATTATCCCCAACCTAATTAAAAAGGTTACATTTCATGAGATGAATGTTAATAATATTGAATTAATGAAAAAACATCTTATAGAAAGTAAAACAGTACTTGTAGTAGATGTTTCTAGAGCGGATTCCGTTGAAATGTTGCGTTGTTGTAATGACTTTGGCGTTAAGTATGTAAATACCGCTTTAGAAAGTGACATAGTAGATGAAGATGAAAGTATTAGTTCCGGTTTCCCCCTTAAGGAACGTATACGCATTTTCGAGGAAAATAAAAGAAAGTTTAAAAATACTACAGCAATTATTGGTTCAGGCATGAATCCAGGGATTGTCCAATGGATGGCAATTGATTTAATGAACCAATTTCCTTCTGAAAAGCCTCTTGCATGTTATATTGTTGAACATGATAATTCTTTTTATGAAAACCCTTCGTTAGCTCAAAAAGAAACAATTTATACCACTTGGTCCCCAGATTGCTTCCTAGAAGAAGCAGTTACAAGCTTTCCTATGTTTGTTAAACAAAATATCCCAATCTTCCTTTACGATGATGTTTATTCAGTTGAGTTTAAAGTTAAATTAGGAGAAAAAGTTTTCTACGGTTGTCTTATGCCACATGAAGAAGTATTTATAATCGGAAAACTATTCAATTTAGAAAGTGGTTTTGTTTATCGCGTTAATGAGCATACAACAAATTTAATTAGAAATAATTTAAAAAATACTGATGAAATAATGGGTTTTGATAAAAAGCTTCTAGATCCTTCAACAGCTCCGTTAGTAGGAGAAGACCTAGTTGGGGTTTTACTTGTGTATGAAAATAAAGAGCGTTACATCTATAATGTAATGAATAACAAAGATTCCTTCGCGGGGTATGGTACAAATGCAACTTATCTTCAAGTAGCTTGTGGAGTATATGCAGGAGTTGCAAGTTTATTTTTGGATACTGTCGAAAATGGTGCTTACTTTGTAGACGAATTATTATTAAATACGAGTAGCCAATATGGAAAATATCTAAAATACCATATGCCTCAGTTCGTATATGGAGAAAATAAAAACAGTGATGGCTTACTTTTACAAAGAATGAAGTCATATAATAATTAAAAGTTGAAAGATGCACATAGCCCTGTCAAGTAGACAATGAAAAAAAGAGTATATTAAGCTGCGGCCTTTTCACGATATTCTATCGGGGAAAGGTCGTTTAATTTTTCCTGGAAACGATCATTGTTATAAAAATGAATATATTCATGAATTGCCTTTGCTGCTTCCGCCTTGTCCTTTGGGTTCACCAAATACAACTTTTCCGTTTTTAAATGAGAAAAGAAGCTCTCGATACAAGCATTATCGTAACAGTTACCTCTTCTAGAATGACTTCCTTGAATTTTTATTTTTTCTGTAACTTCCTTTTTATAAGTTGGAGTTGTGTACTGAAAACCTTGATCTGAATGAATTAATGCATCTTGTGAAAATGGTTTATTTTCCAATTGATTAAGTGTGTTCAACACCAATTCTAGGTCATTTCTTTCTGAAAGTTTCCAGGCTACTATTTCGTTATTATATAGATCTAAAATTGATGATAAATAGATAAAAGTATCTCCAGTTCGCACATAAGTAATGTCTGTTACTAGCTTTTGATATGGCTTTTCTGCACTAAATTGTCGGTTTAGGACATTTGGAAAAACGACCGAACCGCGTTTACCGTAGTAAGGACGCTTTTTTCGAATGACTGAACGAATTCCTAAATCTCGCATCATGCGTCGAACACGTTTATGATTGATTAGAATTCCTTCTCGCTTTAAGGCTTTTGTCATTCGTTTATACCCAAAGTAAGGATGAATTTTATAAATAGCTAAGATATGTTCTTTTAATACTAATTCTTCATCCATTTTAACTAACCGATTAGAATGACTTTTTCGCCATTTGTAGTAGCCAGCTTTTGATACTTCGCCTATTTTTAATAGCCATTTTAAAGGATGAAAACTTCGAAGTTGATTGATTATCTCAAAGCGTTTAGCTTTTAAGACCATTCCTTTCCATGAAGATTTGGATTGCGCTTTTTTAAGTATTCTACCTGAGCTTTCAAGTAACTAATTTCCTCTTCAACGCTAGTAAAATGCTTCTTATTCCATACTCCACGTTGATCTTCGAACGGTTCTCCATTTTGAACTTTACGAACCCATTGAGCTATTTGAGCATCACTTTTAATTCCAAATCTTTCGCGAAGTTTACGATAGGACCAGCCTTCCTCTAGCTTTAAACGTGCTACTTCTTTTTTTACCTCTTCTGTATAGGTAGTAAATGTTTGTCCTTTTTTCGCCATAAAAAAATCCCCTCTCAGATAAACAGTTAAGAACATCATATCATGTTCTCTTTTTTTACTGTCTACCTGTAGGGGATGATACCAAGAGGGGAATAATGGATCCCTCTTTTTTATATTGTTTACAACAAAATTTTTCTATTTTATAAAAACGGTGTTTTTTATGAAAATTATTATTTTTTTATGGAAGAAATTAAGTATGTAGTTTTTGAATGAACAAACCCCTTTCGTCTTAGACTATGGCTACGGGGAGGTTTCAACATGAATCTTATAACAAATTTCCGAGAAAAAAGAAGAGATAAGCAAATTAAATTTGAAAAATGCTTATTAAAAGAATTAAGAATAATGCAGTTAAAATCCCAATTAAAGGATTCATTTTCATACTTTATAGATGCAGATAGTAACCAAAGAAAAGCACGAGAGGACTACTGTTTAGAATTAGCAGTAGAGACATACTTACTTGGTGCAAGATATAGTCGCTTTGGTTTTTATGGTGAACCAATAGAAAACGTAAAAAAAAGATCAGCAAAGGAATCCGAATGGTTAGCTTATTTATTTTATTCTTCAGTATTTGGCCGTAAGGATGATATCCAAACTGAACCATTTAATCAATGCAAATCCTTTTTAAATAACTGGTGGTTAGATGGTTATGTAAAAGGGGAAAGAAGACACAAACTTCGTTTATCAAAGTAAGTCATATTCTTCCTAGTTGTCCCATATATTTTTTATAGGACAATCAGGGGGGAAGAAATGAAAAGATGGCATTTAATCATAATCATTGTAACCTTTGTTTTTTTGATATTATGTATACCTTTATTACAGAGGACTTCAAAAACCTGGAATTTTAGAGGACTACCATTAGATGGAAAAGTTATCGTTTTAGATGCCGGGCACGGTGGACCAGACGGAGGAGCCTCAGGTGGAGATGTTATTGAAAAAGTTGTTGCATTATCCATAACAAATAAACTAAGGGATTATTTACAAGGCCAAGGAGCTACAGTTATTATGACAAGGGATGGTGATTATGATCTAGCAGAGGAAGGAATGAAAGGATACAGTAGAAGAAAAAGCGTTGATTTAAGAAAAAGAGTAGATATAATTAATGGATCGAACGCAGACCTATACATATCAATTCATTTAAATTCCTTACCAAGAACATCATCTAAAGGTGCTCAAACATTTTACTATGGTTCATTAATCGAAAATGAGCGGTTTGCAAAATACGTTCAAGCAGAACTAAGGGATAGTTTAAATAATACGCATCGATTAGCTAAAATTATTAATCATGTTTACTTAATGAAATATGCCAAAGTTCCAGGTGCGCTTGTTGAAGTAGGCTTTTTATCGAACTATGAAGAGAGCCAGCAATTAAGAGATGAAGCATATCAAGATAAACTTGCTGCAGCAATCTATAGAGGAGTCATACGATATTACACTGATAAAAATGACCCGCCGAATTAACGAGTGGTGTATGATAAAATTCCTCAGACTTCATGGTTTTCAAGATCAGTTTCTAAAAAAGAATTGAAAAGATTATATTTTTTGGACTTGTCTAAGGTTAGAACCGCCGAATTATTCGGTGGTTTTCATTTTTTACATTAAGGATAAATGGGGGCAGTGGTGAAGAAATATCGATGTAGTATTCACTTTAAGGATCGAGCTGCCTTCGCTTAAAATGTTCACCAATGAGCGAGTTTTCTTTATCTAAGAATGTTACTTAAGACTAACTAAGATACATGTGTTATACTATTTAGTATATTAAGATAACGAGGTGTAAATATGCTTACCAATGAACAAGTATTATCACTTTTAGGTACAATTAATGAGCCATTTTTAAATAAATCATTATTAGAATTAGATGCAGTTAAAGAAATTTCGATAAAAGATGAAAAGAAACATGTAAGCGTTAAAATTGCTTTATTAAAAACAGGTAGTGCAGAACAGATGCAAATTCAAACGCAAATTGTTCAATTATTAAAGCAAAATGGTGCAGATACAGTAGGAATTCGTTTTACTGAATTTACAGAAGAAGAAAAAAGTCAGTTTGTAGAAACAAGTGATGACGATGCACACTCAACGCTTTCATTATTAGATAATAAAAAAGTACAATTTTTAGCAATTGCTAGTGGAAAAGGTGGGGTAGGAAAATCTACTGTTTCTGTGAACTTAGCAGTTGCTTTAGCAAGATTAGGCAAAAAAGTAGGAATCATTGATGCTGATATTTATGGCTTTAGTGTACCTGATATGATGGGAATTACGACAAGACCAGTGATCAGAGGGGAGCGCATTATACCAGTTGATCGATTTGGAGTAAAAGTAATTTCAATGGGATTTTTTGTTGAAGATAATTCGCCGATTATTTGGAGAGGTCCAATGCTTGGTAAAATGCTACAGCAGTTCTTCACGGAAGTTGAATGGGGAGATTTAGACTATTTATTACTAGATCTACCACCAGGTACTGGTGACGTAGCACTAGACGTGCATAGTATGTTACCATCTTGTAAGGAAATTATTGTTACAACTCCACACCCTACAGCGTCAATTGTTGCAGCAAGAGCGGGAGTTATGGCATTAAAAACAAACCATGAAATTATTGGTGTTGTAGAAAATATGAGTTATTTTGAAAGTAAAAAAACTGGAGAAAAAGAGTATGTTTTTGGTAAAGGTGGAGGAGAAAGACTTGCAAAAGAGCTTCAAACAACCTTATTAGGACAATTACCTTTACTACAACCGGATTGGGATGAAGCGGACTTTGCACCTTCAATTTATGATAAAGACCACCCGACTGGAAAAATCTATACTACGATTGCAGAACAAGTAGTCGAAAAAATCATATTAACTAAATAATAGACAATACCCTTTTAATTTATTGCTTGTTTTATTAGTAATGGCTGTATTTTTAGCCTTGACTGATATAGAAATGAATTATTAGGGTATTTATGTGGTTTAAAAAGTTAATAAAGTTTTATATGAATGATTTATTTAGAAAAAATCGGAATTACTTTGTGGACATGGGGGATTAGGAATAGAATGACGAGTCGGAAATGGGTTCGATTATTTTTAACAACGTTACTAGTTGGAGGAATTGCAACAATTATTACAGGTATTCTTTATGGGTATAAAGAGTATTTAAGTTACGTTCAAGATGTTAGAATTGGAAAATTATTAGTTGAAGTATCTTTTTTATTTATATTAGGATTAGTATTCAGCGCTGTTAGTCAGATGGGATTCTTTGCCTACTTAACAATTCATCGTTTCGGGTTAGGTTTATTTAAGTCATTATGGAATCCAGTTCAAATTATTTTGATTGTACTAGCCTTATTTGATCTGGCATATTTTCGATATAAAGAATATGCACACGGAGAAGCTCTTACAGGATATTTAATATTCCCAATAGTTCTTTTAATAGCTAGCCTGTTTGTTGCCTATAAAAAAATCAAAGAAACAAACAATGGAGCATTTATACCTGCCCTATTTTTTATGATCGTTGTAACAATTGTTGAATGGTTCCCTGCATTAAGGCAGAATGAACTTTCTTGGTTAATATTAATGCTAGTACCTTTATTTGTATGTAACACGTATCAGTTATTATCTTTACACAAAATAGTAAAAAAATAATTTAGGACTGAGTTTATTACATTACTTCGCATGCTTTAAAGATAAAAGTTTACAATCAATCTGAAAACTAAAGCAAACTAACAGAGGCCGTCCTAGAAGTCAGTTTAACTGACTCACAGACGATTCTTATTTCAAATAAAAAAAGATGATGTCCCTAAAATGATACATTTTTGGGACATCATCTATTTATTTTACAATTTTGATACTTGTTTTAGTATTGGATATCATTTGAGAAACAGTTACGCTTTTATACCCTTCATCTTTTAAATAAGACCAAATTAATGGTAGTGCTTTCGGTGTTTGCAGTGCAGAATCACTTGCATGAAGGAGAATGATGTCTCCAGAATCAGCATTTTTTTCTACGCTTTGAACAATTTTATTTGTTCCCGGGTTTCTCCAATCATCAGTATTAACACTCCAATGAATGACAGAAAGATTATTCCGATTAGCAATTTTAATCACTTCTTTATTATATTCGCCATTAGGTGGTCTAAATAATTTAACGTCTTTTATGCCTAATCGAGTAAATACTTCTGCTGAGTAATTTAAGTCCCTCTGCATTTCTACTGGGTTTAATTGAGTATAGCTTTTATACCGGTATCCAAGTGTTCCAATTTCATGGCCTTGTTTTACAATTGTTTGCACAATGTCCGGATGTCTCTCTGCCCAAGATGCGGATAAGAAAAAGGTAGCATTCGTGATTCTTTGATTTCGTAAAACGTCTAACACTTTCAGTACGTTCTCATCTCCCCAGCTAATATCGAACGTAAGAGCAACATTTTTTTTGGAGGTATCACCTTTATAAATTGCCATTGGACCTTTATTAGTTGAAAATGTTGAAAATGTTTTAGGTGCTTGTATATAAACTAAGCAAGCTGTGAAAAATGCAATAATAGTAATTAAGGATAGTTGCTTTAATTTCCTTTTTGAGGTGATGTAAAAGTAAAAAAGCATAAAATCGCCTTCTTTCTTGTCCAAGTTCTTATATTAAGGATATGAGATTTAGTAGGCTTGTATGCTTTAAAACAAAATTATTAAATGTTTAAAGTATTAGAACAATAAAAATTTCTGCTGGATTAACAAACTTGTTAATGAATAGAAGTTTTCTCGGAGTGATCTTATGTTTGGGATGCTACTTAATAAGGAACATGTGTTAGAAATCGAATCGCTTATCATACGTTCGCTTTATGAGTTAGATAAAGAGTTATCGTCAAATGAAGTAAATGATTGGGTTAAAAGTGAAATGCTCAAGAAGAAGAAAATCTTATATGAAATTTATTGTAGACTTCCGTTATGAGAGGATACTTAAAGGATGATAGGGCCTGTTTTTTATGTATACTATAGAGAGTATTTGATGGTAGAGATAAAAAATATAAAAAATATCATAATTTGTATTGACGATTTAATCGGATACGTGTTATATTATTTCTTGTCCTCAGCGACAACGACTTGGTTAACTTAATTTAAAAAAGAATTTTTAAAAAATGTTGACAGGCATTATTGCCAGATGGTAATATTAAAAAGTCGCTTCTGAGCGATAGAAAATGAACTTTGAAAACTAAACAAAACATGAAGTAAACGTCAATTATTAGTTTTTTGAGCAATACAAGATTTAAACTTAACTTTTATGGAGAGT
>NZ_JBHJTJ010000026.1:0-68322 GCF_042267765.1 Gottfriedia sp. NPDC056225
CAATTGATTTTATAATTATTCATATTTATAATGAGTAATATAATTTTGATAAAGGGGATATTAAAATGAAAGTCGGTATTATGGGAGCAACCGGTTATGGTGGCCTTGAACTAATTAAGCTGCTATCAATGCATCCGGAAATTAGTGGTATGAATTTTTATTCAACATCAGATTATACTGATGATTTGTCAGCGTATTATCCACATTTGGCTACAAATACTAGTGGGCCAATAAAAAAGTGGGATAAAAATAGATCTGTTTCAGAAAATGATATTTTATTTTTTGCAACACCCCATGGAGTAAGTAGTGAATTAATAGGAGATCTCGATTATTCGAAAACTAAATTGATTGACCTTTCAGGGGATTTTCGATTAAAGAAAGAAGAACAATACAAAAAATGGTATAAACATACACATCCTTGTTTTCAAAAAACAAATGAATTTACATACGGACTATCTGAACTAAATAGAGAAGCAATAAAAAAATCAACAAACATAGCAAACCCTGGATGTTATCCAACGGCAACACTTTTAGGAGTTGCACCATTATTAAATGCTGGAATTGTAAAAAAAAATACAATCATAGTAGATGCCAAATCGGGTATTTCCGGAGCTGGCAAAAATGCTAATCAAATTACTCAATTTATGAATCGAAACGAGAATTTAACTGCTTATAAAATAACTGAACATCAACATATACCTGAAATCGAACAATTTATTGGAACGCTCGATTCAACACAAAATTTTATTTCGTTTACACCACACCTAGTTCCAATGACAAGAGGTATTTTGTCTACAATTTATGTTGAATCAACACGTGAAATTAGTAACGAAGAATTAAAAGATTTATATAACCAAAATTATGAAGATTCCTATTTTGTAAGAGTAAGAGACGGGGTACCTTGTACAAAAGATGTTTATGGTTCAAATTTTTGTGATATTTATGCGACTTATGATGACCGCACGAATCGAATTACGATCGTTTCAGTCATTGATAACTTAGTAAAAGGAGCGGCAGGTCAAGCGATTCAAAATATGAATATTATGCTAGATTTGCCAGATGAAACCGGCTTACAATTTACACCACTATTTCCTTAAGGAGAGATAAAAATTGATTACTAAAGAAAAAAATATAAAAAAAGTTAATGGAACAATTACTTCACCAAACGGTTTTTATGCGAGCGGAGTTCACGCAGGCTTACGTTATAAACGTAAAGATTTAGGTTTAATTTATTCAGAGAAACCAGCATCAGTTGCTGCAGTATATACATTGAATTTATTTCCAGCTGCACCAATTAGTGTTACGAAAAAAAGCATTGCAAATAGTAATAAGCTTCAAGCTGTTTTAGTAAATAGTGGTTGTGCAAATGCTTGTACAGGTAAAAAAGGAGAGGACGATGCCTATTTAATGAGAGCTTGGTGTGCAGAGCATCTTAATTTACCAGAGCACTTAGTCGCAATCGCATCGACTGGAGTAATCGGTGAATATTTAAAAATGGATCGATTAAAAAGTGGCATTGATCAATTAACGCTTGGTAGCACATTAGGAGATGGTGAAGATTTCGGTCATGCCATTTTAACAACAGATACGGTCATTAAAACTACTTGTTATGAAGTTATGATTGATGGAAAGGTTGTTACGATTGCGGGTGCTGCTAAGGGCTCTGGTATGATTCACCCGAATATGGCAACAATGCTTGGTTTTGTAACAACTGACGCTACGATTAATTCAGATCAATTACAGACTTTACTAAAAGGAGTGACTGATAAAACATTTAATCAAATTACAGTTGATGGAGATACTTCAACAAATGATATGGTTTTAGTAATGGCAAATGGGGCAGTGGAGCACGAAGAATTAACTAAGAGCCATCCAGATTGGGCTAATTTTGCAATAGCATTTCAATTAGTTTGTGAGGATTTAGCTAAAAAGATTGCTAGAGATGGTGAAGGGGCAACTAAGCTAATCGAAGTAAATGTAAACGGAGCAACAAATAAAAAAGATGCTAATAAAATCGCTAAAACGATTGTCGGATCAAATTTGGTAAAAACAGCGGTTTATGGCGAAGACGCTAACTGGGGAAGAATAATCGGTGCTATTGGATATAGTGGGATTGAAGGAGAATTTAATCAAATTGACATTTCGATTAATGGTGTAACTGTATTATTTGGTAGCAAACCAGTTGAATTTGATGAAGAAGAAGCAAAAACAGCTTTGAAAAATGAAATTGTATATATTGATGTTCATTTACACAGTGGAGACGCGGTTGGTACTGCATGGGGATGCGACTTAACTTATGATTATGTGAAAATAAACGCAAGCTATCGCTCATAAAGGGGAGAAGGTCAATGGAAACTGTAGTCATAAAACTTGGTGGTAGTTTAATCCATAACTTATCGAATACATTCTTTGAAAATATAAATCAATTAAAAATGAGTGGTAAAAAGGTTATTTTAGTACACGGTGGTGGACCACTCATCAATAATTTATTATTAAAGTTTTCAATCCCAGTTGAAATGGTAAACGGGATTCGCAAGACTTCAACAGAAGTTTTAGAAATCGTAGAGTATGTTCTGAATGGCAAAATAAATAAGGATTTAACAATTATTTGCAATCAATTTAATCTAAAAACAATCGGTCTCTCCGGATGTGACAATCTATTATTAGAGGCCTCATTATTTAATAAAGGAAAACTAGGTTGGGTTGGAGAAATCGAAAGTGTTAATACGAATCTGCTAGATTTATTACTTACTAATGATTATATACCAGTTATTTCACCTGTTGGCGTCGATAAAATTGGCCAAAAATATAATATTAATGCAGACGAAGCAGCAAAAAGCATCGCTAAAGCAATGAATGCGGAATTACTTTGCTTTATCACAAATACAAAAGGAGTATTAGATCAAGAAAATAAATTGATTGAGCAAATTACGGCAAGTGAAGTTGAAAAGCTAATTGAGGATAAAACAATTTATGGAGGCATGATTCCGAAAGTTACGAGTGCTATAAATGCATTAAGTGATGTATTTTCAGTTGCTATTGTTGGTGAGAATTTCTTAAATGAATATGGAATGATAAACGGTACAGTTTTTACAAAAGGAGTTGTGTTAAGTGAGTAAATTATTTCCGACTTATAATAAAAAACCAATAAATTTTCTTAATGGTAAAGGTACTTATCTGTTTGATGACGAAAATAACAAGTACTTAGATTTTTTAAGTGGAATTGCTGTTTGTAATTTAGGCCATTGTCATCCGAAAGTGTCAAATGCATTAAAAGAACAAGTTGATTCGATTTGGCATATTTCGAACCTATTCACAATAAAAAAACAAGAGGAACTTGCAGAACTTTTAGTAAAAAGCTTCAATGACGGATTAGCTTTCTTTTGTAATAGCGGAACAGAAGCAAACGAAGCAGCAATAAAATTAGCAAAAAAACATACTAGTAAATCTCATATCATTAGTTTTAAACAAAGCTTTCATGGTCGTACATTTGGATCAATGGCTGCAACAGGTCAGCCAAAAATTCATGAAGGATACGGTGAAATGTTAAGTGGTTTTACATATGTACCATACAATGATTTAAATGCTTTACAAAATGAAATTAATGAAAATACAGGAGCAATCATTTTGGAGATAATTCAAGGCGAAGGTGGTGTAATCGTTGGTAATAACGATTTTTTTGAAGGGGTTCAAGCTCTTTGTAAAAAACATGAATTATTACTCATTGTTGATGAGGTACAAACCGGAGTGGGCCGAACAGGAACAATGTTTGCCTATGAACAAACTCCATTAAATCCAGATATTATTACGCTAGCAAAAGGGTTAGGCAATGGTTTTCCTGTAGGGGCAATGCTTGGTAAAAATAAATTAGCGAGTACATTCTCAGCAGGTGCTCATGGTTCCACATTTGGCGGAAATTATTTAGCAATGGCGGCAGCTTTTGAAACAATCAACATTATAAACGATCATGTATTTTTAAATGAAGTAAAAGAAAAAGGAAGCTATTTATTTGATAAATTAACCGACATAAAAAAGGAGTTTCCACAAATTTTAGAAATACGCGGTAAAGGGTTAATGGTCGGTATTGAATTAACTGGGCCAGTTGATCAACTTGTGGAACAATTTTTAAAGAATGGTTTAATCGTTGGTACAGCGGGTGCTAATGTATTAAGGTTATTACCACCAATTAATTTATCTTACGAAGAAATAGATGAAGCAATTCAAATTATGAAACAAGTACTTTCTTCCTATTTTTTAAATAGCCAAGTTAATTAATAGAAAGTAAGTAATAACTAGTAGGCATCAATGGACTTATTCCATGATGCCTCTTTATCGCGTAGGTCTATTTAAGTGATTCGTAAAAATAAATTGAAAGTGGAATTAAATTTTAACATAATGGAATAATCACTATGATTGGAGGATGGCTTATGTACCATATTCGAGTAAGAGCTTGTGCATTAATCGTTGAAAATGATTCAGTTTTATTAATTCAATTTACGGATGAGGACGGGATTCATTACAATTTACCTGCTGGTGGTACTGAACCCGGTGAGACAATTATAGAAGCGGTTAAAAGAGAGGCTTTTGAAGAAGCAGGTGTAGAAGTAGAAGTTGGAGATTTAGTATTTGTATCTGAAAATGCACCTCATATGACTGGGCATAGAGTTCACGGATTAAGTTTAATGTTCCGCTGTCATATTAAAGAAGGTTCAGTTCCAACTTTACCGATTAACCCAGATCCAAATCAAACAGATGTATTGTGGATTCCAATTAATGAATTAGAAAATATTGTTTTATTTCCAAATATTAAAGAACAAATCATTCAATATGTTAAAGGCGAGTATGAAAATAATCGTTTAATTGAAGAGCATAAATTAAAAGAACAACTTATTTAATGCTATTTTTTACTTTTCTAGATTCAAATTGTACTCTGTTCACATAACATTTAATTCTTAAAAACTATTATTTTTAGAAAAGAGTGATTAGTTGATAACGTTACCAGAGCAGTTTATCAAAACGATTAAAGATATTCATAAGGAAAAAGGGGAAAGGTGGTTAGAGAATTTCGAAGACTTATGTCATAAATGTGAAAATCGATGGAATATGAAAATTTTATCTCCCTTTGTATTATCTTATAATTTTGTCGCTCCTATTATCATCGAAGGGAATAAAAATGCAGTAATCAAGTTAGCAGTCCCAAATGAAGAATTTAACGATGAAATCGAAGCGTTAAATGAATTTAAAGACGCTGATTTTGTAAAAGTCATTGATTACGATCTTAAAGAAGGAATCTTAATTTTAGAAAGACTACTGCCTGGCAATACACTTGCTTCGATTGAAAATGAAGAATTAGAAATGCAAATAACAGTTAAGGTTATGAAAAATCTTTGGAAAAAACCATCTACATCTAGTAAACTACCTACGATCTTAAACAGAGAAAATAGCTTTAGCCGAATTGTTGAGAAATTCCCTAATGGCGTAGGCCCTATTTCAAAAGAATTGCTATTAGACGCATTTTCGACTTTTAAAGAAATGAATAGTTCTCAATCAACGCAATATTTACTTCACGGAGATTTACACCACTACAATCTATTAAATGCTGGAGAAGATTCATGGAAAGTAATCGACCCAAAAGGTTTAATTGGTGAAAGAGAATATGACCTCATCCAGTTTTTATTGAACAACATAGAAGGGAAAGATATTTCAACAACTCTAGAAAAACGTATTGATCTACTTGTAAACGAATTGAATCTAAATAAAGAAAGATTGCTACTTTGGGGCTATTCACATGCGGTATTATCAACATGCTGGAGTTTAGAAGATGAGGGAACATATAATGAAAACTTTTTTAATGCTATAAATATTTTTAAACAATTACATAAGTAACTTTATTAACATAAACTTAACTAAATTAAACACTTCCTCTGGAATTCTGGGGTTCTCTACAAAGTTATGTCACAAAAAGCTTATAAGAAATAAAACATTATCCTATAGAAAAAGAAGAACCTATCTTGAAAAATTCAAAATAGGTTCTTCTTCTATTTTCCTAAAACATGCTCAATTAATCCAAAACTCCAAAATCCAAGTAAAGCTAAACTTCCTGCTAAAGCGATATAAGCAATGAAAATTTGCCATTTTTTACGATTGCTAGAAACATAGTAAGTTTCTAATGTTTCTTGTTGTTTTAATAAAGGTGCAATTTTTCTTTGTCTAATTTCTTGTATTTTTTCTTCGATATAGTTTCGAACGTCTAAGTCTTGTTCAAACAAACGTGCTCGAACTGTACGAATGATGTAATTAATTTCCAAGCGTTCTTTATGAATTTCTAACTCTAGTTTCTTTTGATCCTCAAAAAATGGGATAAAGAATCGCTTTGTATATGTACGATCAGTGTAATCATTTAAAATGCGAAATTGAAACTGTTTAATTGTATGTTCATATAGTTTTACTTTTTCTTTAATGACCTTTAACTGATAAGCTTCTCTAATTCTTTTGATAAAGGTACTAATACCTATAATGATAATATAAAAAGCGATAAAATTAGGCTGATAAAATAAATACACTAACATCATCATAATACCGATAAACCAAAAGATTGGAGGTAACACGCTTAAAATTCTGCCACCATCTAAAGGAGAAATCGGAATTAAGTTAAATAAATTTAATATACAGCCTAAGGCAATTACTAAACCAAAAAACTCATTATGCGTGTAATGATATAGTGGAATTGCTGGAAGTACTGAAATTAACCCTAAAAACGGCCCACCGAATGCTACGTAAGATTCTGTAACAGCATCTTTTGGCATCTCTTTTAGTGAGATGACAGCTCCAACAAATGGAATAAAAAATGCTGGTGATGTTGGAAGCCCCTTTTGTTTTGCAGCAATTAAATGCCCACCCTCGTGACAAATTAATAAATAAAGAAGTGCGAATGCAAAATACCATCCAAATGTAAATCCATAAACGAATAGATACAAGATCATGCTTAAAAATGATAAAAATTTTGCAGCTTTTAATAGTGGTAAAATTAGCTTTAATTTAGTACCAATTAATGCGATTACAACACCAACTCTTGTTAACGACTTTTTCGTTTTACTATTAATAATAGGTTGTGCCATTCATTATCACCTTCTCGCAAATTATGATATTATGATGTAGTATTAAAATTATATCATTAAGATTAATTTGTTTGATAGACTAATAGTGAAATCGGGACTAAAGTCGGTACTTTCATTTCAATCGAATGAATAAATTTTCGAAAGGTTAGACAGTTTTCTTTCTACCTTTTGTATTTTATAAGAATAATTACACGAAATTAACTGAGGATTGATAAAGAATGAATATATATGGGCTAATTAAAGAAGTAGCGAACAATAAAAGCAAAAACTTAGCTTATAGCTACAATGGAAATAAAACAAATTACGAAGATCTCATTTCATCTTGTGAAAATCTAGCTCAAATTTTACTTGAAAATAAGATTGAAAAGGGAGATAAAATTGCAATATTACTAGGAAATTCTCCTGGGTTTATTCAAACATATTTAGCAATATTAAAGCTAGGTGCGATTGTTATTCCATTAAATCCAGCCTTTACAGAAAGTGAAATTAAATATATATTAAACGATTCTTCGACTAAACTAGTAATCGCTACTAGTGAACAGAAGGAAAAACTAAAAAATCTTATAAATGACTGTACTACATTATTAAATATTTTATTGATCGATGAAATACAACCACTTCAGAAAATAAAAAATAAAATTGAAGAAATAGAAATTCAACAAAACGATACGGCTGTTATTTTATATACGTCAGGAACAACCGGAAATCCAAAAGGCGCAATGTTGTCACACTTTAACTTAATTGAAAATGCTAATGATTTTTCTAAGTTAATTGAATTAAGGGAAAATGATCAAATGGTTGCCGTCCTACCTATGTTTCATTCATTTTGCTTAACTTTGTGTGTCAATATGATTTTATTAAATGGCGCATCAACAATCATTATTCCAAAATTTAATCCAACTGAATTAGTTGAAGTAATAAAAAAAGAAAAAGCTACCTTAATTGCTGCAGTACCAACGATTTATAATTATTTACATCAATTAAAAACGGCTACTTCCAATGAGTTTAGTAGTTTGAGAGCCTGTATATCTGGTGGGGCATCGATACCAATCGAGTTATTACAATCCATTCAAGAAAAATACAATCTTTTAATAGTAGAAGGCTATGGACTTTCTGAAACTGCACCGGTACTAACATTCAATCCATATCGTGGAATTTGTAAACCAGGTTCCGTTGGCCTTGATTTACCAAGTGTTGAGACAAAAATATTTAATGAAAATGGCGAAGAAGTTCAAATAGGTGAAGTTGGAGAAGTTGTCGCCATTGGTCCAAATGTAATGAGCGGTTATTTAAATAATGTAGAAGCAACTGAAAAAGCATTTATTAACGGATGGTTTAAAACAGGCGATCTCGGTAGAAAAGATGAGGACGGTTATTTATTTTTATTCGATCGAAAAAAAGATGTTATTATTACGAATGGTTATAATGTCTATCCTAGAGAAATCGAAGAACTTCTATATGAACATCCTAGTATCATTGAAGCAGCGGTAGTCGGAAAACCTGATCAGCTAATTGGTGAAAGTGTATGTGCTTATTTAGTCGTTTCAAATGATTCAATATCAGAAGCGGAGATTATTGATTTTTGTAGAAAAGCCTTAGTATATTACAAAGTACCTAAGCAGATTAGTTTTATAAAAGAACTGCCAAAAAATAGTACTGGGAAAATTTTAAAAAGATTACTTAAGTAAATCTTTAGCTGTGTGAAAGAAAGATCAATTTTGAATAATTGAACTTTCTTTTTTTTGTTCCAACTAAATCAATTTTCAATATGTCAAATTGCTGTTAAATGAGTTGAATCTTAATAAAGTTTGATATTTTTACCACCAGTTTTTAACTGATGGAGGAGTTAAGAAGTAGGGGGAATGGAGGATTCTTAACTCATGAAGGGGTATAATTAATTAAACAAACAAAAAAACCTACTCATGGTAAGTCCATGCGTAGGTACAAAAGTGAGAAAATGAAATTCACATATTCATAATGGATTTCATTAAATCATTTAATCAAAATAACTATATCTCCCATGACCATTTATTTTTAAATTATCATGAAGGATTTTCCAAATACCTTTTTTTGCTTTGTAAATTTTACACCACTCATAAACATCATTTGTCGTAATTTTGCGATTAGGAAAGAGCAATTTAAGTTCTTCAACACTCCTTAAAATGCCTTCACCAGCCGATCATCATAATAATCCGGATAATGCGTGTACTTCGACTCCGTTTTATGTAGTGATAATAATAATTCAGCCACTTTAAAATGATTCGCATTTAAATTGAAATGATGGATGTTTAATTGGTTTATGAAGTGGTTTAATTGTGATGGGAAAATAATAGGTAGATTCAAAGGGGCATGATACAAATAGAATTCGGGGGTTACAAAAATTAGATACGGTTTAATTTTAAAATGAATCTTGTGGTCAGATAGTAATTTTCGTAACATGGATTCGGTTCTTTTAAGTTGTTCGTAGGGGTTCTTTAATTCGGACTTTGGGTTTGTATACCATCTATCTTCTTCTATAAAATAATCTCCTGTGTAATTCTTTACTTTAAATAAGTAGATCGATTCTCCAGTTATTCCAATCGAATCAATTTGGAATTCTGATTTCTTACATTCGAATGATAAATCATTTAAAAAAAGCCAATTATTTGATAATTTCCAAGTCCATGCATAAAATTTCTTTTCACCTTCGTACCCTTTTTCTAAAAAGGATAAGTATGTGATATCCTCATCTGAAAGCCCATTCCTAACATTTAAACTCTGGTAAATCCTTAAGTTATTTGATTCAATTCGTTCTTTTAAATTTTTCATATTTCACAGCCTTTCAATCTATTATTACATATTAATAAACTTAATAATTTGAAGATTTGATGACTCTTTTATGTTTACTGTTAGAAAAGGGGTGTTCTAAATAAGATAATTTCTTTTCAGTTTAACTAAACTTTACTTAAGGATTTGTTTAGACTTATTTCATAAAAATGTTACACTTTTTTAAGATTTATATGATATAGTTCACTTAATTTCTTAAGAAATTGATCATTTATTCTAAATTGAGGAGTTTACGAAGGTAAATGTTATGCTAAGAATAAACAATGATTGCTATAAAATTTTATTACCAAGTGAGTGAAAGAAATGTCAATTAAAATGAGGTTTCTGTTGTCATATGTTGGGGTGATCCTTTTTTCGTTCACATTATTATTGGCAGCAGGTTTTTTAATTATTTTTGCGATAACAGGGGATGTAAAGTCAGTAGAAGGACTATACAAAAAGACTTACGTTCAAAAACCTTTGACTACAGTTGAAGAAAGTGTGTTTCTTGATTTGAAGCTTCTTGCTAAGCATAATCCAAATCAATTATTAAATAAGCAAGAGATTAAGAGGATTGAGCATAAAAATATTGGTATTGTTGTTCGAAAAGGAAAAAATATTGAGTACGCTTCACAATCGCTTGATGAAAAAAGGTTGGTACAAGCTCTGCCTGGGTTTGAGGAGACGAATATTAATACTCGCGATACGATAAAAATAAATGATGTTTTTTTTACTTATGTCAAATTTGATTTTTATTTTCCAGATCAAAGTAAAGGGAGCATTTTCGTCTTAAAGAAGGCAAGTTCATATACAGAGGTTATACGAAATTTGTTTCCAATATTAATAGGGTTATTGCTTTTATTATTTATCATCATTATTGGTATGTTAAATTATTTAGTTTCCCGAAGCATCATTAAACCAATCTCTAAACTTAAAAAAGGTGCGGAAAAAATTAAAATTGGTGATTTGAATTTTGAAATTGTTACGAATTCTACTGATGAAATTGGTGAATTAAATAAGGCGTTTGAGGAAATGAGGATAAAATTAAAAGAGTCAATCAATCTCCAGATTCAATATGAGGAAAATCGTAAGGAGCTTTTGTCGAATATTTCACATGATTTAAAAACACCGATTACTTCAATTATTGGATATGTGGAAGGGATTAAAGATGGTGTCGCAAATACACCTAAGAAAATGGAGAAATATTTATCGACGGTTTATTCGAAAGCAAAGGATATGGATGCATTGATCGATGAGCTTTTCTTATTTTCCAAGCTGGATTTAAAAAAAGAACCGTTTCATTTTGAAACTGTCGAGATTAATCAATATGTTGGAACTTATGTAGATGAAATTTATTTGGATTTACTTCAACAAGGTATCAAAATAGAATTCGGTCTTTTGAATACATCAATTAATGTGACAGCAGATCGGGAGAAATTAAAAAGAGTATTGTCAAACTTAATCAGTAATTGTGTGAAATATATGAACAAAGAAGAAAAGAGAATTTCTATTTTACTTGAGGAAGAATTGAATGAAGTGATTGTAAAAGTCACAGATAATGGCCAAGGTATCGATTCGGATGCATTACCATTTATTTTTGAACGTTTTTACCGTGCAGAACAATCAAGAAATTCTCAAACTGGCGGTAGCGGTTTAGGACTTGCAATCGCAAAACAGATTATTGAAGAGCATGGAGGAAAAATCTGGGCTTCAAGTGAGTTTGGTAAAGGGACAAGTATATTCTTCTCCTTAAAGAAAGGTGAGAAAAAGTGAAAGACATATTACTAATTGAAGATGATATAAGTATTGCAGAATTGCAAAGAGATTATTTAGAAATAAATGATTTTCGTGTAGATATTCAGCATAATGGAGATGAAGGCCTCCAGCATGCATTAAATGGAAATTATGATTTAATCATCTTGGATATTATGCTTCCAGGAAAAAATGGTTTTGAAATTTGCAAAGAACTACGTGCTGTAAAAAATATTCCTATACTATTTGTCTCTGCTAAGAAAGAGGATATCGATAAAATTAGAGGGCTTGGTTTAGGAGCGGATGATTATATTACAAAGCCGTTTAGTCCAAGTGAATTAGTTGCAAGAGTAAAAGCGCATTTATCACGATATGATCGACTTGCAGGAAACAATAATGTTTCAAAAATAATATTTGTTCATGGTATATCAATTGACCGCGCATCTCGTAAAATTTTTATTAACGAAACAGAGGTACCATTTACAACAAAGGAATTTGATTTGATGGTGTTTTTTGTGATGAACCCAAATCAAGTATTAAGTAAAGAACAGCTTTATGAAAAGGTTTGGGGGCTCGAGTCAGCAGCAGACGTTTCAACTGTGACGGTTCATATTAGTAGATTACGTGAAAAAATAGAAAGAGACCCTGCAAACCCAAAATTCTTAGAAACAGTTTTGGGAGCGGGATATCGATTTAATGTATAACGAACAGTTTAAAACCGCCACTAAGTGACGGTTTTTTATTTAGAATATTATTGATTTTGAAAATTTCTATCTATCAGCAGCTGTTGATCTAGAAATCAGTTCTATAAGAATAGGACAATAATTGTTTAGTAAATATTGTTATATACAATCTCTATTTGTGTATTCCAGGTTCAAATGATAAAGTTTGGTCCGCTCCGTTCATTGTAACAGGAACTCCAAATGGTACACCGTAATTTGGAGAACAGTGACCAATAGGAAACCCACTAAGAATTGGCAATCCAAGCGGGACAATATGATCATACACTATTTCTGGTATCGTAAGGGATGCTTGGCGTTTTTGCGGTCCACAATCATTAAAGTCTCCAAAGATTACTCCGACACAATCATCAAACTTCTTTGCCAAACGCAATTGATTAATCATGCGATCAATTCGGTAAGGTTCTTCTTGTATGTCTTCAATAAATAAAATCTTACCTTTTGTGTCCACCTCATACGGTGTACCGATCGTGCTTGTTAATACAGTTAGATTGCCTCCAGTCATCGGGGCAGTGACAGAATGTGAAAAAGCAGGGTATGTATTTTTTTCAGAAGCTGTGAAGGTTAAACAAAGAGGTTCTAATAATTGCTTGTAAGAAGCGATTGTCTCTGCTAGAACATGATCTGCGCCGCATTCTTGAATCATAGGTCCGTGGAACGTGACTAAATTAGCTTTTTGTTGAAATGCAATATGCAGGGCTGTAATGTCACTGTAACCCCAAAAGATTTTAGGGTTGTTTTTAATGAGTTCAAAGTCTATGTCTTGTAGTAATCTGCCGCTTCCATATCCTCCGGTTGCGCAAAGCACTGCTTTAACTTCAGAGTTTGAAAAGGCAACATGTAAGTCCGATACTTTGTTTTCATCACTTCCGGCTAGATAGCCACGCTTTTCTTTCACTCCTTTACCAATCAAAACATGCAGGCCAGCTTTTTCTATTTTTGACTTCATCTTCATCACATTGTCAATATTCGGCGGGCTTGATGGAGCAATAATCATCACTGTATCACCTAAATTCAATCCATTCGGTTTTCGCATTTTTTTCCCTCCAATTTAAATGCCACCTTATATATATTCTATCTTTAGTAGCAATTTCCTCATCTCAGTTACTATTTATTAAGAAATATAATATTTATATTAGGAGGGGATTATCTGTACGAAAGAGAATTTAACAATTGAAAATAAGCAAGGGAGATGTTGAAGTGAAATCCTTAGAAAATGTAATATTTAATACAGAGATTTCAAAAGATAAGCTAGTGCAATGGAGAAGACACCTGCATAAATATCCAGAGCTTTCGTTTCAAGAAGAAAAAACCTCACAATTTGTATTTGATACATTGAGTTCATTCGGGAATTTAGAGATTTCGCGTCCGACCGAATATAGCGTAATGGCTAGACTAGTCGGTGGCAAGCCAGGTAAAACGCTGGCAATTCGTGCTGATATGGATGCTCTGCCGATTGTTGAAGAAAACAGCTTTGATTTTGCTTCTACTGTACCTGGCGTAATGCACGCCTGTGGTCATGATGGTCACACGGCGATTTTACTTGGAGCGGCTGAAATTTTGGCAAAACATAAAAATGAAATTAATGGAGAAATTCGTTTCCTCTTCCAACATGCTGAAGAACAATTTCCAGGTGGAGGCGAGGAAATGGTGCAAGCTGGAGTAATGAATGGCGTTGATTTCGTAATTGGCTTGCATCTCATGTCTGGCTTGGAAGTCGGGAAAATAGGAATCGTATACGGTCCGATGATGGCAGCCCCTGATGCGTTTCATATCATAATCAAAGGCAAAGGTGGACATGCCGCGCATCCTGAAGATACTGTGGACAGCATTGCAATCGGTGCGCAAATTATAACAAATTTGCAGCATATTGTTTCGCGAACAACAGATGCATTTTCGCAAAGGGTAATATCTGTTACTCAATTTCATGCAGGAACTGCTGATAATATCATTCCTGATACTGCTGAAATTGTTGGTACAGTACGATGCTTTGACGAAAAATTGCGACATGATGCGAAAGTGCGAATTGAGCAAATTGTAAAAGGGATTTGCGAAGCCCATGGAGCAAAGTATTCCTGTCATTACCGATATGGGTACAGACCAGTTATCAATCACGATGCAGTCACAAAAGTACTGGAACAAACAGCAATTGAGGTATACGGAAGTGAGTCTGTTGAATATATCAAACCATCTATGGGTGGAGAAGACTTTTCTGCTTTTTTACAAAAAGCAGATGGCTGTTTCTTTAAAATTGGTTCAGGAGCAGAGGAAAGTGAAAGTACGTATCCACATCATCATCCAAGATTTACTCTTGATGAAGAATCTCTTGTTATTGGCGTTAACATGTTCCTGCATGCAGCTTGTAATCTTTTGAATAAAAACTAGTAGCAGAATCTAGAGTAAGCACTTCGTTCATTTTGTTCGATAAATTGAATATTTAAAGAGGTAATCCGTTCAATATACAGAATATTATAATAATTATACGGAATAAATATTATTTGGATGTAAGGAGGAAGTTTTCAGTGAATCAACAAACCAAACAGTTATCAGCTATACTGCTTAGCATGGGCATTGTACTTTCTGGATGTGCAACTCAAAAAGATAAGGCAACAATGGTCGAGAGCTTAAGTAAATCACATGAAAAACAAGCGCTTCGTTTAGTTGAAACATCTGAGCTTTCATCAATGGATTCCTCCCTTGTGGAAGACTCTACTACTCTTAGTGTGCTAAACAATGTGATGGAGGGCTTATTCAGACAAGGGAAAGACAGTCAACCAGTACAAGGAATTGCAAAATCCTATACGGTAAGTAAAGACAAAAAGACTTATGTATTTAAACTGCGAGATGCATTATGGTCAAACGGCGATCCAGTGACAGCGCACGACTTCGAATATGGATGGAAACGCACTTTAGATCCAGCCACAGCTTCACAATATGCCTACATCATGTATGATGTAAAAAACGCAAAGAAGATAAATGAAAAGCAACTTCCTGTAGACCAATTGGGCGTAAAGGCGATCGATGATCATACGCTAGAAGTACAACTTGATAATCCAGTTCCGTATTTTCTGAGTTTGACAACACTTGCCCCATTCATGCCTCAGGATGAAAAAGTTGTAGAGCAGCAGGGCAAGAATTACGGAATGGAAGCAAATTCAGTCGTTTATGACGGCCCGTTCAAAATGAGTGAATGGAATCATGAACAAAGCTTTAAACTTGTCAAAAACCCAGAATATTGGGATAAAAATACAGTAAAACTGGATGAAATTAATTTTAATATTGCGAAGGATAGTGCCACAGCTATCAATTTATATCAGACAGGAGCAATTGATCGGGTAAGTCTAACTGCTGAATTTGTGGACAAATATAAAAGCGATAAAGAATTTAAAACAGCGCAAGAAGGAAGACTTATTTATTTAAAGTTAAATAACCAAAATCCTATTTTAAAAAATGTGAATGCGCGTAAAGCAATTGATATGGGCTACAACAAAAAAGAGATTACAGACGTACTCTTAAATAACGGTTCAACACCAGCTTACTACTTTGTCGCTAAAAATTTGGCATATGGTCCGGATGGTCAAGATTTCGATGATACAACAGGAGATTTCAATAAAACGAATATTGAAAAAGCAAAGGAATATTGGGAAAAGGCAAAACAGGATCTTGGTAAACAAACTGTTGCTTTAGAGCTTTTGATCGCAGAAGACGATAGTAATAAGAAAATCTCTCAATATTTGAAGTTTGAACTTGAAAAAAATCTTCCTGGTTTAACAGTGAACATCAAGTTGCAACCTGCACAACCTAAATTTGCACTCGAAGATAATCTTCAGTACGATATGTCTCTTGCAGGATGGGGACCTGATTATCCAGATCCGATGACATTTTTGGATAAATGGGTAACAAACAATAACATAGCGTATTCAAATCCTAAGTATGACGAATTGATCACAAAAGCAAAAACGACTCTTCTTCAGGATCCAAAGTCACGATGGAAAGCTTTAGCAGAGGCTGAAGAGCAATTGCTAGGAAAGGATGCAGCTATTTCACCTATGTATCAGAATGGTGTGGCATATTTGGAAAAATCTTATGTGAAAAATGTATACAATCACCCATATGGAGTGAAAAATTCCTATAAATGGGCTTACATAAAAAAATAAATGCTTTAATTGAAGGAAAGAATGCTTTAGTTGTCTTTGAGTTCATCTCGGCTGTCTAATTAGACAGTCGATTTTTTTGTTCATAAACAACAATTTAAGCAAAATCTAAGTATAAATAAATATTATTAAAAAATTTATACTTTGTTAAGAATTTGTTTAGTAGGAGTTTCTATTTGAGGTTTAATATAGGATTCAGACGAACGAAGGTCTAAAAAATGAAAATTGAATGGAGTGAAATTTCCCAGGAATAAATGATAATTTTACATGATGGTATGTAATTGCAAAAGGAGGACACTGTACTTTATGTGGAAGTTAATCGCAGTTGTAATAGGCTGTACACTTTTGCTACAAGGTTGTGCCTTATTTGAAAAGGGGGAAAAAACATTGAATGAGCAACTATTTCAAGCAGCAAAGTTAGGAGAAGCAGATACTGTTAGAAAACTTATTGAGGATGGTGCGAACATTAATGCACAGGATTCAAATGGTCGAACTGCCACAATGATTGCAACTTATAAAAATGACGTTAAAACTGCAAAAGTACTAATTGAGGCAGGTGCAGATGTCAATATTCAAGACAATATGAAAAACAATCCCTTTTTATATGCTGGTGCAGAAGGATTAATCGATATTCTAAAGCTTACAATTAAAGCAGGTGCAGATCCAACAATTACAAACCGCTATGGTGGAACTGCATTGATTCCCGCTTCAGAACATGGGTATGTAAATGTCGTAAAAGAACTTCTTACAAATACTAAGATTAATATTAATCACGTTAATAATCTTGGCTGGACGGCCCTTTTAGAAGCGATCATTTTAAACAATGGAAATCAAACACAACAACAAACAGTACAAACCTTAATAGATTACGGAGCAGATGTAAATATAACTGATCATGAAAATGTCACACCTTTACAACATGCACGTGAAAAAGGATTTAAAGAGATTGAAGCGATTTTATTAAAAGCTGGAGCAAAATAAACAAAGTTCAATAGCCCCATTAAATAGGTGAACTAATAAGAAGGAGAATAATAATATGAACAAAAAAACAAAAACAATTTCATCAGTACTACTTGGAGTCACATTAGTATTAACAGGTTGCAATACAGCAGCAAATGCACAAGTTGAACAGAACAAACAGAAGCACGAAAAATCATATAAAATACCTAAAAAAGTAAATAAATTAACTAAAGGACAAGATATGTCTGCAATTTTAAGCAGCACAGATTGGCAAGGTACAAGGGTTTATGATAAGAATCATCACGATTTAACGAAAGAGAATGCAAATTTTATTGGACTTGCTAAATACGATGCGAAATCTGGTAGATATGAATTTTTTGATGCTAAAACGGGACAAAGTCGTGGGGATAAAGGGACATTTTTTATTACGAATGATGGTAAAAAGAGAATTCTTATTTCAGAATCAATGAATTACCAAGCTGTAGTCGATATGGTTAAACTAAATAAAAATGTATTTACTTATAAAAGAATGGGTAAAGATGCTAAAGGTAACGATGTAGAAGTATTCGTAGAACATGTTCCATTTAAAGGAAAGAAGCTTGCCTTTACCGATCCAGATAAGCAGTTAAATTCAAAAACAGGCGATATTGTAAAAAAAGTTGATGGAGATAAAATTTTAGGTAGAACACTTTGGAATGGTACAAAAGTAGTTGATGAACAAGGTAATGATGTGACTAGATATAATACGAATTTTATTAGCTTAGCAAAATTTGACGAAAAAACGAATAAATATGAGTTTTTCAATCTTGATACAGGCGTAAGCCGCGGTGATTATGGTTACTTCGATATTGCCCACGAAAATAAAATTAGAGCACATGTTTCGATTGGAACAAATAAATATGGTGCTGTACTTGAGCTAACTGAACTTAATAATAATAAATTTACTTATAAAAGAACAGGTAAGGACAAAGATGGTAAGGATATAACAGTATTCGTAGAACATGAACCTTATAAAGGTGATTTTAAACCAATGTTTAGCTTCTAATAACGAGTCATCAAAAAGAATGGACAAATCCATTCTTTTTTTATATAGACAATTTCATTTATCGAATCTCCCTTTGCCTTTAAAAGTTATTGGCTCTTAATTACTATTTTAATAACATATTATTTATTTTTTATACAAAATTCCCCCAATACATTCAGCGTATATTTACTTGATTTGAAAGGTAATTTTGACTAAAAAGAACCAAAGATTGTTAAAAGTAATATGCTTTTCAAGCTGAAATTAGTGAAATTCCCCCAATAGTAAATAGATAAATTATCTAGTTTAATTATAGTAATTAGTAACTTACAAACTTATTGTTTAAAAGGGGAATTATATGCAAAACAAATGTAATGCACCAGAATACGAAGTACCTTTAGAAATTGGGAAGCAAGCTGACCAAATTGACGAAAACTTTGATGAAGAAGAACTTAAATGATTGACGAGAAAAAACATTTTTGAATAAATTTAGTTTGTTAAAGCTTGTAGACTAGTGAATGTTAGTTTACAGGCTTTTTTTGACTGGAAAAATTGGATTATTCAAAATTGTATCTTTTCGTAATACGAGCTAATATAGATTCTTTCACGATAAGAGGTCCTAATACATACAATAAATGGGCACTAATACAAAATTTTTTCATCTTAAAAGGATGTGATGGAGATTTATCCATTATATAGTACTAACTTATCGGGTATTCGAACTGATTATACAGCTCCTCAATATCAAAGTGGATTCATGACAAGAAATAGTAATCCTAATTATACGATTAAAGCAACAGGTAAAGGAGAGGTATCTGTAAAGCCAGACCAATCGACTGTCTTACTAGGTACTGTAGTTGAAGATTTGAGAGTACAAAACGCTCAGTCACAGAACGCGATTATTTCGAATAAAATGATCGATTCATTAAAAAGCATAGGCATTAAACAAGACGAAATTGAAACGAATTCATATACAATAGACCGAATTGTTGAATATCATGATTCACAGCAAATTTTTAAAGGATATCGTGTAAGTCATATTTTTAGAGTAATCGTAAAAGAACTTGCAAACGTTGGTAAAGTTATTGATGTTGCTGTTGAAAATGGAGCAAATGAAGTAAGAAATCTTAGTTTTGAACTGTCAAACCCTGATCCATATTATCAAGAGGCATTACAAAAGGCTACTTTGAATGCGAAAACTAATGCTGAAAATATAGCGAAATCACTAGGTTTATCAATCAATAGAATTCCGATTTGGATTGCTGAAGAAGGGATTCAAATCGTTCGTCCACTATCCTCTCTAACAATGACTGCTGCAGCATTCAGCGGACCAACTACGCCAATCCAAGAGGGTCAAATAAAAATAACTGCATCTGTACAGGCGATGTTTAATTATGTAGGTTATTAATTGAATTAACATTTAGTTTGAAGAAATAGATTAAAGGGTGATTTTTATTTAGATTAAGAGGCCACCTGAGTTGTGGTTATGATTGTTAATTAGTCTAATCGTTAAATGCATCAATATTTAGAAATATTTAATATTAACATTATGTTTGTTTAATTAAAAAGTTAGAGATATAATGAATTCGAAAGATATGGAAGCATAATAATGTAATTGTTATGTGTCTATTATTTTCATTTAAATTAAATTGGATTGGTATTTTAGTAAATTTTTGCTAATTAACTATTCCACTAAGATGACTTTAAAGCCACCAGTTTGGCTAATTGTCGCCTTGGTGGAATTTTTTTTTTCAAAAAATGGAAAGAGGGTTGTAAGTTAATTAATGGAATAGTACTTACATTTTCTTCACAGAAATGTAAATAGGTTGTTGAGATCAGTGCAAGGATATGGGTATAGCATTTTTAAATTGAAAATGGGGGAATAAGAAATGACAAAAAAGGTACATGAATTTAATGATTTAATGAGGAAACTTCGAAAGGATTTGTTTGGTAAAGGTCCGGAACGAATTCATACTGTTTTTGTTGAAAATATGGCCGTTTCAACATTGTATGGTAATTTGACTCCTACTGAAAAGTTTATTTCCGGTACAATGAACGGTGCTGAAATGGTTCATTCTGCACGAACAAAAATGATTCAGGAACTATACTTAAATCAGCCACCAGAAGGTTTAGAAGAACTTGTCGGAGCGAAATTAGTTCATTTATTTTCAGATATGAAAGTTGAGGAGAATATAGCCATTTCCGTTTTTGTATTTGACAGAAATATTATATAGAAATAGTAGGGTTAGAAGTTTTCAGGGAAAAATAGAGGAGTGAAATGATTGAATGAGTTGGTTAAAAAATAGAAAAATGCTAATCAGGCTTCATCAAACTTTGTTAAATATATCATTACTACTACTTAGCTTGATTCTTGCATTTTTTCTTTTTCGAGAGCTTTATTATATCTTTAATGATGTTTTATTAGGAAATAAAAATGTTCATCAAATTTTTGGGAAGGTTCTGATCTTTTTCTTATATTTTGGATTCATTTCAATTATTGTTCAATATTTCAAAGAAAACTATCATTTTCCAATACGATATCTTCTTTATATTGGGATAACAGCTACTATTCGTTTTATTATTGTAAATAATGGAGAATCGGCCCATAATTTTTGGTTAGCAATTATTATTTTAGTACTGACAATTAGTTATATCATTTTACCATTTGGGGAAACGAGAAATGGTTGAAATTGACTTATTTAAGATCAGAAAAATCTTATTTTTAATAAAGCAGTAGATTATAAACTGGATATTAACCCAACCTAAGGTTGAGTTAATGTAATTATACTTGGATGACAGTATTTATAGTAATAGATCAACTTGAACAACTTGAACTTGAGCAGCTTGAACTAGAACACGAAGAGTGAGAACTACTAGAACATGTAGTATGTGATGAACTAGAGCATGAAGAGTGCGAGTTTTGATGATGACTATCACCCTTGCTTGAACAGTCATTTGAACTTTCATTTAATGCAAACAAAGAACTTGTAGTTAAAATTGATGAATTAATATGCCCTTCATCTGATTTTTTGCTAGAGGTTGAACGAGTAGCTGAACTTGGGCTAGATTTTTGTGAGTGGTGTTTAGTGATTTCTTCTGTTTTTCTAAGTGCTTTAGTTCTTGCTTCTTCCTTTTCTTTATCAACTAAATTTTTTTGAATTCTAGCAAACTCATTTAAAAAATTATATTTAGTTTCTGAGCTAATATGAGAAACGAAACTTAAGGTTTGAACTGTTTTGCTCGATAAATATTCTATAACACTAGCATTTTTATAATTAACAACTAAATTTCCTAAAATATAGGTATTTACAGATGTTGGTTCAAACAAAGTATTATATAACAAATTGTAAACAGCTCTTACATCAGTGCCATCAGTAATAGCTACTTGATCTTTAATAACATTTGGTTCATGGTGTATCATTTCACCACAAAAAAACTTGCAAAAGCTTTGATAACTTTTTGTAAATAAAATCATTTCATGCCAGATTTTATCAACATCCTGACTATACATTGGAACGTTTTCAAAGATTGCCGCCATTAAGAAAAAGCGTTTTAATTCTGCCTCAACAAAGGTATACTTTGCATTGCTCCAATCTTCTTTTTCCATAACTCTTTCTTTAACATCAGCTAGGAATTCCATTTTCCATGCGTTCTCAAGTCTAGAAACTAACGATAAATTAGTAAAGCTCGAATTTAACATTAAGTTGCTTGTATAAAACTGATTATTAAGATTGTTATAAAATGCATTATCATTTTTTAAATTCTTTTTAAAAAATCTTCCGAAAAAATTTTTCATATTAACCTCCTTTAATCTATTTTTAATACAATTATATAATAAAAAATAAACAAGAGAAGAAATTTGTTAAGATAAGAAAATACTGTGGATATTAAGAAAGGTTGCATAAGATAAGTTTATGGTAAAGAAATTCATTAGGAAGAAAATACTTCATTAATCGTATAATTGGCCTATTTTAGCTTCGTTTTTATTTCAATTAACTGCGAAGTTTTTTGATATGTTAAAATATGGTACAATCTATTTATTATTTACATTTTTTAAAGACTTTTCTCAAGCAGAATAAGAAAATTTCGAACTGGTTTGTTTTAGTAGTTCTAAAATAAGGTAATTACAAATTGTTTGGAGGGTTTCAAAGATGACACAGGAAAAAATAATACCGACTGTATCAGGGCAAAGGGTTATTCCATTTCTTACGTTTAGTGGCAATGCGGAGGAAGCGATGAATTATTATATTCGTACTTTTCCGGATTCAAAACTCGTTTCTCTTCGAAGATTTACAAAAGAAGACCGTGGTGTAGAGGGGAAAATCATGAATGGCATCATTGAAATTTTAGGGCAGACATTTATGGTCTTGGATATGGATAAAGAATCTTGCCCAGATTTTACTTGGGCTGTTTCCTTTTATTTAGAATGTACTGACGATGCAGAATTCGATTTAATTTTTGACGGCTTGAAGAGTGATGGGAAAGTACTTATGGGACCAGTAGAAATGAATGACTTTAGTAAGGTTACCTGGGTTACTGATTGTTTTGGTGTTACTTGGCAGCTAGTGTTAAGAAAAAAGTCTTAAACAATCGGCGATAAGTTATTTAAGTACCTATTTTGGTTAATAACCAAATAATTTTATTGATAATAGAAGAAAAATGGACAAGGTTTCATAAATAATAATTTCCCGATGAATATATTGAATATTCTAACAAAATTCACTGGAAAATATTTTTTAAAAATAATAATCTGAAAATATTGAAGTTTACTAATTGTTGGCATATAATGTAAACAGATACTAGTTTATTAGAGAATTAACTAAGAGGTATTAGCGTATGGCAGAGCAAAATCAACGAATTGGTCGAACAGCAATGATGCTTGCGTTGACTGAACATGAAGAAGAATTAATGAAAAATGAAAACCTAGTTTGGTGTGTAGGTAAAGTCGGTACAATGGATTCACAAAAAGTTGTTGCTGCGATTGAAACCGCTGCCAAACAGAATGGTGTAATTAATGGAGCTCTTTATAGAGAAGTTCATTCTTTATATCATGCAACTCTTGAAGCAATTCAAGGCGTAACAAGAGGTCACGTTCAATTAGGTGATGTTCTTAGAACAGTAGGACTTAGATTTGCTGTTGTTAGAGGTAAACCGTATAAAAACGTGAACGAGGGTGACTGGATTGCAGTTGCACTCTACGGTACGATTGGTGCTCCTATTAAAGGATCAGAGCATGAATCGGCAGGACTAGGTATTAATCACATATAATTGCCCATAGTTTATTAGATGATAGGGGGCTATGATTCGTAAGATTAAATTTTTACGTCTCATAGCCTCCTTCTGTGTTTTTTGACAAAATTCGGAGGTGTTTTATTAATGGTAACTTTAACTGGTAATAGCTTAACAATGGAACAAATGAAAAGTATTTTATTCGAAATGGCATATGTAAAAGCAAGTGAAGATAGCTTAGTTGCAGTAAAAGCATGTAGAGAAAAGGTAGAAGAAATCGTAAATAATGGCAAAGTTGTTTATGGTATTACTACAGGATTCGGAAAATTTAGTGATGTATTAATTGAAAAAGAAAATGTTTCAACACTTCAATATAACTTAATTGCTTCTCATGCATGTGGCGTTGGTGAACCATTCCCTGAATTAGTTTCAAGAGCAATGTTAGTACTTCGTGCAAATACGATGTTAAAAGGTCACTCTGGTGTGCGTTTAGTAGTCGTTGAAAAATTACTATCATTAATAAATGCTCAAATTCACCCAGTGATCCCATCTCAAGGTTCATTAGGTGCAAGTGGAGACTTAGCTCCATTATCTCACTTAGCTCTAGTTTTACTTGGTGAAGGTGAAGTTTACTATAAAGGAAAACGTATGGAAACTGCTGAAGCTTTAGCAAAAGAAGGAATTTTACCAATCACTCTAGAAGCAAAAGAAGGCCTAGCTTTAATTAATGGTACTCAAGCAATGACTGCAATGGGTATTCTTACTTATCTTGAAGGTGAAGAGCTAGCTTATCAAAGTGAATTAATTTCTTCTATTACATTTGAAGCATTAAATGGTATTACAGATGTATTTGATGAAAGAATTCATATTGCTCGTGGATATAAAGAACAAATTGAAGTAGCTGAGCGTTACCGCAATATTTTAGCAACAAGTCAATTAACAACTAGACAAGGTGAAATCAGAGTACAAGATGCTTATACATTAAGATGTATTCCTCAAGTTCACGGTGCTAGCTGGCAAGTTCTGAACTACGCAAAAGAGAAATTAGAAATTGAAATGAACGCAGCAACTGATAATCCATTATTATTTGGCGATGATGTATTCTCTGGTGGAAACTTCCATGGTCAACCAATTGCATTTGCGATGGACTTCTTTAAATTAGGAGTTGCTGAGCTAGCAAATATTTCAGAAAGACGTATCGAGCGATTAGTAAACCCACAATTAAATGATTTACCACCATTTTTAAGTCCAGAACCAGGATTACAATCTGGGGCAATGATTATGCAATATGTGGCAGCGGCTTTAGTTTCTGAAAACAAAACATTAGCACATCCAGCGAGCGTTGACTCAATTCCGTCTTCTGCAAACCAAGAAGACCATGTAAGTATGGGAACAATCGGTGCACGTCACGCATACCAAATTCTACAAAATGCTAGACGAGTTTTAGCTATTGAATGTATTTGTGCAATGCAAGGTGTTGAATATAAAGGAATTGAAAAAATGTCTGAAACAACTAGAAAATTTATGGAAGATGCTCGTAAAACTGTTCCATCAATTACTAGGGATCGCGTGTTCTCTAAAGACATTGAAAAATTAACTACTTATTTAAAAGAAAATTTCATAGCTAGAAACTATACAAAACAAACACAAATTTAAGTAGAGGTGGAATTAAAATGGAAATCACAAAAGGATCATTAAAAGCTCCAAGAGGTACTGAGTTAAATACAAAAGGTTGGATTCAAGAAGCAGCACTTCGTATGTTATTAAACAACTTAGATGAAGAAGTAGCAGAAAGACCAGAAGACTTAGTCGTTTATGGTGGAATCGGTAAAGCTGCAAGAAACTGGGAAAGCTTTGATGCAATTATTGAATCATTAAAGAAATTAGAGAGCGATGAAACATTATTAGTTCAATCAGGTAAGCCTGTAGCGGTATTTAAGTCTCATGAAGATGCACCACGCGTTTTATTAGCTAACTCTAACTTAGTTCCAAAATGGGCAACTTGGGAGCACTTCCGTGAATTAGATGAAAAAGGCTTAATGATGTACGGTCAAATGACAGCTGGTAGCTGGATTTACATTGGTACACAAGGTATTTTACAAGGTACTTATGAAACATTTGGAGAAGCAGCTAAGCAACATTTCGGTGGAAGCTTAAAAGGTACAATCACAATCACTGCAGGTCTTGGCGGAATGGGTGGAGCTCAACCATTAGCTGTAACAATGAATGGTGGAGTTGTAATCGGAATTGACGTAGATGAAACAAGAATTCAACGTCGTATTGACACTAGATATTGTGACGTATTAACGCACGATTTAGAAGAAGCATTAAAACTTGCAACTGAAGCTAAAAACGAAGGTAGAGCTTTAGCAATCGGATTAGTAGGTAATGCAGCTGAAATCTTACCGCAATTAGTAGAACGTAATTTTGTACCAGACTTAATTACTGACCAAACTTCAGCTCATGATCCATTAAATGGTTATTTACCAATCGGAATGACAATGGAAGAAGGAAAGAAACTTCGTGTAGAAAATCCTGATGAAGTAATTAAACGTGCAAAACATAGTATGGCTGTACATGTTGAAGCAATTTTAGCGATGCAACAACGTGGAGCACTTGCATTTGACTACGGTAATAACATTCGTCAAGTGGCATTAGATGAAGGTGTAAAAAATGCATTTGATTTCCCGGGTTTCGTACCAGCATTTATTCGCCCATTATTCTGTGAAGGTAAAGGTCCTTTCCGTTGGGTAGCACTTTCTGGTGATCCAGAGGATATCTACAAAACAGACGAAGTAATTTTACGTGAATTTGCTGATAATGAGCATTTATGTAACTGGATTCGTATGGCTCGTGAAAAGGTTGCATTCCAAGGGTTACCATCACGTATTTGTTGGTTAGGTTATGGTGAGCGTGCTAAATTCGGTAAAATCATTAACGAAATGGTTAAAAATGGCGAATTAAAAGCTCCAATCGTAATTGGTCGTGACCACTTAGACTGCGGTTCTGTAGCATCTCCAAACCGTGAAACAGAAAGCATGAAAGACGGAAGTGATGCAGTAGCTGACTGGCCAATTCTAAATGCACTTATTAATGGTGTAAATGGCGCAAGCTGGGTAAGTGTACACCACGGTGGTGGAGTTGGAATGGGTTACTCTTTACATGCTGGTATGGTTATCGTTGCTGATGGTACAGATGCAGCTGCAAAACGTATTGAAAGAGTATTAACTTCAGATCCAGGAATGGGTGTTGTTCGTCACGTTGACGCAGGTTATGATTTAGCTGTTGAAACTGCGAAAGCAAAAGGCGTTAACATCCCAATGATGAAGTAGGTGTTAGAATTGAAAGCAGATATTCTATTAACAAATATAGGTCAATTATTAACGATGGATCATGGTGATGGTCCAATTCATGGAAAAGATATGAGCAATCTACCAGTTCTTGAAAATGCAGAAATCGCATGGAAAGATGGGGAAATTATTTATATCGGACAAATGAACGTAGAAAAAATTGATGCAAAAGAAGTAATTGATTGTAAAGGTAAGCTAGTCACTCCTGGATTAGTTGATCCTCATACTCACGTGGTCTTTGGAGGATCACGTGAGCATGAAGTTAGTTTGAAATTACAAGGTGCTTCTTATTTAGAAATACTAGAAATGGGTGGCGGAATCCATTCAACTGTAAGTCAAACGAAATTAGCTTCATTTGAAGACTTAAAAATGAAAACTGTTCATCACTTAAATAGAATGCTTTCATTTGGTGTAACAACTGTTGAAGCAAAAAGTGGTTATGGACTTGATGAAGAAACGGAATTAAAACAACTTCGAATTGCTAAGGAATTACAAGCTGAGCATGAGATTGATTTAGTTTCAACTTTCTTAGGTGCACATGCTGTACCGAAAGAGTATAAAGGAAACGAAGAAGCTTTCTTAGAAAAAATGCTTTCCTTACTAGACGTAATTAAAGAAGAAGAACTAGCAGAATTCGTAGATGTATTCGCTGAAACAGGTGTATTTTCAGTTGAACAATCAAGAGAATTTTTATTAAAAGCACAAGAACAAGGCTTTAAAATTAAAATTCACGCTGATGAAATTGATCCTCTTGGTGGCACTGAGATGGCAGCTGAAATTGGTGCTATTTCCGCTGACCATTTATGTGGAGCATCTGAAAAAGGTGTTGAAATGCTTGGTAAGAGCAATACAATTGGGGTAATTTTACCTGGGACTACTTTCTATTTAAATAAACCAGAATTTGCACCTGCAAGAGCAATGATTGAAAATAATGTTGCAGTTTCACTTGCTACTGACTTCAACCCAGGAAGCTGTCCAACTGAAAACTTACAATTAATCATGACAATCGCAATGCTAAAGCTAAAAATGACTCCTGAAGAAATTTGGAATGCCGTTACGATTAATTCATCCTACGCGATTAATCGTGGAGACCAAGCAGGTAAACTACTAGTTGGTCGTAGGGCAGATGTAGTAATTTGGAATGTACCAAACTATACTTATGTACCTTACCATTTTGGTGTAAATCATGTAGAATCAGTATTTAAGAATGGTAAATTAGTAGTAAGTAGGGGTGAACACGATGTCGCTATCACATCTTAAAAAAGCAGGAGATGCAATTTTCATAGATTCACAAGTTACAAAAGCAAATGAAATCATCTCTACATGGAATGGAACAGAAGCATCAAATTTCTCTATAATCGGAGTTCCTTTATCTAAAACATCAATTAGTCACTCTGGTGCAAGCTTTGCGCCTGCGTCAATTCGAAAAATGCTAAGTAGCTATAGTACTTATCATATTGAAGATCATATTGATTTAAAAGATTTCAAAGTAACTGATTTTGGTGATATCACGATGCATGTGACAGATCTTGAAGAGTCTAGAAATCGTATTAGGTCAACAATCTCTGATTTGCTAGGTCAATATAAAGAAACGATGCCAATCATTTTAGGTGGGGATCATGGAATTAGTTTTCCAAGCATTTCAGCATTTGCAAAAGAACGAGGAACAGTAGGAGTTATCCAATTTGATGCTCATCACGACTTAAGAAATACTGAAGACGGTGGACGCTCAAACGGTACACCTTTCCGCAGTTTAATCGATGCAGAAATTCTTAAAGGTGAACATTTAGTTCAAATCGGAATCAGAAACTTCTCAAATAGTGCTCCATACACAGAATTCGGAGTAAATAACGGAGTAACGATCCACACAATGCGCGATGTTCGCGAATTAGGAATCTCAAAAATTATTAATGACAGTATTAATCATTTAGCAGACAAAGTAGATGCAATATACATTAGCCTTGATATGGACGTACTAGACCAAGCCTTCGCACCAGGTTGCCCTGCAATTGGTCCAGGTGGAATGGACAGTCAAACACTATTAGACGGCATCTGTTATCTTGCAGCACATCCAAAAGTTTGTGGAATGGATATTGTTGAACTTGACCCAACAATTGACTTCCGTGACATGACAAGCCGAATCGCAGCACATGTTATCTTAAACTTCCTTGTTGAGAAAGTTAAATTGTTAAATAAATAAATTGGAAAACTCGTAAACTTAATTGTTTGCGAGTTTTTTTGGTTTGATGAGCGGTGTATGGTGAGTTGGAAGATGATGAATCGTCAAATTAGTGTCGGAGTTCAAATAATAATGCCTTAGCGTAACCAAATTGGTCAAAGTATAAATAAAAAATGCAGATTTAGGAAAATTGAGGGATATATAACGATATATCAAAGATAATAGGCTGTTAATCAACGAAATTGAGGGAGAAATTACGAGGATCGACGATATATCAAAGATAATAGGCTGTTAGTCAACGAAATTGAGGGAAATATTACGATGATCGACGATATATCAAAGATAATAGGCTGTTAGTCAACGAAATTGAGGGAAATATAACTAGGATCGACGATTTATCAAGGAGAATGGACTGTTAATCAACGAAATTGAGGGAAATATAACGAGGATCGACGATATATCAAGGAGAATGGACTGTTAATCAACGAAATTGAGGGATATATAACGAGGATCGACGATATATCAAAGATAATAGGCTGTTAATCAACGAAATTGAGGGAGAAATTACGAGGATCGACGATATATCAAAGATAATAGGCTGTTAGTCAACGAAATTGAGGGAAATATAACGAGGATCGACGATATATCAAGAAGAATGGACAGTTAATCAACGAAATTGAGGGAAATATAACGAGGATCGACGATATATCAAGGAGAATGGACTGTTAATCAACGAAATTGAGGGAGATATAACGAGGATCGACGATATATCAACGAGATTTGACTGTTTATCAACGAAAATAGGCAATATATCAACAAAAATAGGCATTATATCAACGAAGTTCACAACTTTATCAATAAAGTTCACATACTGTTCGTATAGTTCTAGTTACGCTCAATATGTATTTGATAACACCAAGAGAGCTTGTTATAATAAAAATAAGAACAAACATTCGATTAGTGATGATTTTTAAAAAAAGGAGGAAGTGTTTTGTCCAAAGTCGATATGAAGAGAAAAGTAATTTTAGATTTAGCAGTTACTTTAGATGGCTTTATTGAAGGAAAGCACGGGGAAATTGATTGGTGTATTATGGATCCTGAAATGGATTTCACTAATTTCCTTAATCAAATAGATACTATTCTATATGGTCGAAAAAGCTACGATTTATGGGGAAATTATACGCCAGGAATAGATGAATCTGAAGCCGATAAGGAATTGTGGAAATTAGTACATAGTAAAGAAAAATATGTATTTTCCAGAACGCAAGCTAATGAAGAGCATAAAGCAATTTATATAAATGAAAATATAACAGAAGTAGTAAATAAATTAAAAGTGCAGTCGGGTAAAGATATCTGGTTATACGGTGGTGCAAGTCTTATTACATCATTTATCAATTTGGGGTTAGTTGATGAATTTAGATTATCTATTCATCCTGTCATTTTAGGTGAAGGTAAACCTTTGTTTATAGATTTAAAACAGAGAATCAATTTAAATTTGATTAACACAAAAACATTTTCTTCTGGCGTTGTACAAGTGATTTATCAAAGGGGATCGTAAGTAAATTTGATTATTTTTTTGATCAAAAGTAGTACATAGTTTCATTATTTCTAGTAGAAAATAATTGAGTTATTTATATTATGATAAAAAATTCTCTTATATAGTAAATTATATTTAATGCAAAATGGCTTTTTGATAGTATTAGAAAAATCCCTTAGAGCAGAAAATTAATTCGTTGACATGTGCACACAAATGCATATAATAGAAATTAGGCGGTGAGATGATGGGTATTAATCATGATCCAAATAAATGTAAACAAATGATTGAAGATAATATTAATATTGAATTTTTTAGAGCGATTTTAGACCCAGTTCGAACTGAACTGTTGATCTTCCTTGCTATTAATGGGGAAATGACTATTGGAGAGATAGCAGAGAATTTTCCTCAAAATCGCTCAGTGATTTCTCGTCATCTGGATTTTATGAATCGATTTAATATAGTACAAAGAAGAAAAGAAGGTCGGGGAATTTATTACAAAGCAAATAAAAAATTTATTGTCGATATCTTTGAAGAGACAGCAAATAATATGAAAGCACTCATGAGTTTGGAATAGAAGGGTGCTTTTCATTTTATATAATATGTGCATTTGTGCGCACGTAAACATGAGAGGGGATATTATTTTGGAAAATACAAATAGAAAATGGTGGGTTTTAATCACAGTTAGTTTAGCTGTATTTATGGCAATGCTTGATATTACGATTGTTAATGTAGCACTACCTAAGATTCAAAAAGATTTTTCATCTAATTTTTCAAATTTACAATGGGTATTGAATGCTTATACTTTAGTTTATGCTGCTATGTTATTGCCAGTTTCTAAATTAGGAGATATCATCGGCCGTAAAAAGGTGTTTCTATTCGGGTTAGGATTTTTTGTCATTGGCTCACTAACAAGTGGTATATCAAGTAGTGATCTTTGGTTGAACATTTTTAGAGGTTTCCAAGGAATTGGTGGAGCAGCAATGATGTCATTATCATTAACAATTGTTACAGCTTCATTTCCTGAAAAACAAAGAGGGCTAGCATTAGGAATTTGGAGTAGTGTAGTTGGGCTTGCTATTTCTGCTGGTCCACTTATTGGCGGTGTCTTAGTTGACAGTTTTGGATGGCGATCAATCTTTTTGGTTAATATCCCTATTGGCATAGTGGCAATACTATTAGGAATTTTCTTCATTCAGGAAAGCGAAAGAAAAAGTGATGAAAAAATCGATTTTTTAGGGTTTGTTTTAAGTACATCATTCATTTTTACAATGGTATTAGCTTTAATTCAAAAAGAAATACATGAAAATTATTTGTGGACTGATTGGCATATTTTGAGTCTATTAGTTTTATCGATCTTATTATTAGTTGCATTTATTATAACTGAAAGAATTGTAAAACAACCTATGATCGAATTATCAATATTTAGAAATTGGTCATTTAATGGTGCTAATATTTCGGCGTTTGTTTTAGGAGCAGGTTTATATGGTGGATTCACATATTTAACAATCCTAATGCAAAATTATATGGGATATACTGCTTTTGAAACTGGCGTTAAAATGCTACTAATAAGTGGGTTTACGATAATATTGGGCCCATTAGCGGGGATTATTTCTGGGAAAATAGGTAATCGCTGGTTAATTAGTGGTGCATTATTTATTGGTGCAATTGGCATCATGCTTATTCGCCATATGATTAAAGTTCCTTTTGAATGGAGCTATCTAATGCCTGGTTTTGTTCTTTTAGGAATTAGTAATGCTTTGGTAAATCCACCAATCGCTAATGCAGCTATGAGTTCTGTTGATAAAAAACAGGTTGGTATGGCTTCAGGTATTTTAAATGTATTCCGTCAAGTAGGCATTTCATTTGGTGTGGTAATACTAGGGATTAAGTTGACAGAAGGCTATAACAATTCATTGAATAATCATATTATGAAAATACAATCTATTAATACTGAATTTAAAAGTCAAATGCTCAATGTTTTTCATCAAGCAGGAGCTTTTGCAGGCTCTCTAATTTTTGATAGCAAACAGGCTGAAGTATTCAAACAAATGCCAGCTTTTGAAAACATTAAAAAGATTGTTTTTAGTGCTTTTAACTCAGGAATAAAAGAAGTGAATTTGTCCATAGCTATCCTTTTGCTTATTGGGTCACTAGCAGCTGCTTTACTAATAAAAGAGAAAAGAACAATTAAGGATCATCAGTAAAAGCTCTTAACAAAATAAGGTATTGTATTGCTGAAGGCCATAAGTTATGAAATATGCAAAATGAAACATATCTAGTTGAACAAAAAAAGGAGTCGATGAATGACTCCTTTTGGTTTCTATCAGATTAGCGCGTTAGTAAACAATTGTACTTTTTTTGGAGAACCTTATTTAATATGGAATTAAGTTTCAATAAAAAAATTAAGATATAGACTACTAAACCCCAAACTGCCTTAAATGATGATCAAGATGTTTGTAAATTCCAATTCCCCATTCCTCAGAGCTAAATTTACCGAAAAAAGGATGTGGATGAGTTGTACATTTCTCTGGACCCTCTTTTTGAAAAGTAATAATTTTTTGCTTTAGTTTCTCTTTTTCTAATTCGAATTCTTTTTGATCAGTAATCAAAATGGTAGGAATAGTGGACATATTACGAGGGACTTGTTTTTCATTTGAAAAAATTGGTTTAGCAAATCTACCTACTAATCGACCTAACAAACTTCTTTTTGGAAAAGAATTTCCCATTGCTATATCTTGGAATGCTGAGCAATGAGCTAGCATTTGGGCAACATCCATTTTTCCCCATTGCGGTTGTGAATTTGGGGTTAAGTTGTCTATACGGTTTAAAATTTCCTCAGTATTCAAGAGATAAAAGATATTTTTCATAATATATTCCCCTTTACATGCTTACTATTATAATATTCATTTTAAAATACACTTAATTTCTCTTCAATAAGGCTATATAACAATTCTATCAATTAGTAATGTATTACTTTAGTTATAGAAATTGAGTTGAATGCTTCTCGTTTTTTTGCATAAATGGTAGATTTGTTATCAAAATTTATTATTTTGAAAGGAAAGTTGTATTTTATTGGAATAAGGTATAAGTAGAAAACTAATACAAAGATTTGAAAAAAGTATTTAGCATGAAACATGGGGTAATGAAGGAATATGTACAAATAAATTACCCAAATTAAAAAAATATCACTTTAATAGAAGTTGATGTAACGGTCAATTCATTGGAATAATAAATAACACATGAAATAAGAAAAGAGGCACAAGTACGATTTTCATGTGCCTCTTTTTAAATTAGGGTGGATTAATGTATTTTGTAATCGTTCATTTTATTAAAGCCCTAACTTTATGTATTAACAGTAGCAGAAATGGAATCATGATTTTAAAAACGGGATCCATATAATTTCCAAAATGAACAATTGTTTCTCTTTTAATTACACGTAATGAAATGAGTGGGTAAAATGCAAATATCAATAAAATAATAACTAATAAAATACTATTCCTGTTTTTTACAATTACGTAAAAGCGCTTATGAACACTCTCACTAATGATATAAAGATACGTAACTACTGTAGCGCAAATTTGTATTGTACACAGGCTTAAATAGATTGTATCTAGACTTTCGACCATTTTTGAGTTGTATGTTTTAAAGATATAAAGGATTGGGTCGATAATATAACTATTCTCCTTATTGCTTAATCTAATATAAGACCTATAAATGGTAAAGGTGCAAAGTAAAGTATTAAAAATGTTTGCTTTCGTCAAGGTAAGTAGTTTTTTATTTGAGCTCTGAAAGCTTGGTGATATAAATAAAAAGATTTCAAAACGTAACATGTCTATAAAAGACCAATAAGACCCGGAGACAATCTTAGAAATAGAAGAATGACCAATCGGTAATACCCGACCGAAATGAACGTTATTGTATGCATAAAATAGAAGAATAATATAAAAAATTAAGAATCCCCTCAGGTTTAAAATAGTATTCCCTGAACTAAATTGGATATGTATGGAAATTCTTTGGCATCTATTACATGTCATGGCGGATAAGAAATTGGAAACTAAAATAAATTAGAAAATTTTAGTGATTTAACTAGTGCAGAAAATCTTACTTTAAAAACAGAAAAGACATATTAATGATAGATTAACGTTTTCATACATCTCAGTCCAAATAGTTATACATATTCCATCAATGGCAAAACTAGATAAAAAGGAGGAGATTACAATGACACAAGATCGTTTTGAGGCAGCCTATGATCAGTATAGAAATCAAAGTGAAATTCAACGAGGTAGGGAAGATGATACTGTAAATCAAGATAAGGAGCATATTGTTGCCGTTCGTAAAAATAATGATGGCGATTTAATTGGTTTCAGAACAAGTCTTAACCGAGAATTAGATTATATTCAAGCATTAAACGAAGCAAAAAATGGAAATTTAGCACATGTAGATGTAATCCATAAATATGGCCGAGACATTCTTAGAAGTGAACCAGACGGCATTGCAGAAAACAATTTAAGTAATCTACCGGAATTTTAAATTAAAGGTAATATAATGAAGAAAATCCACTCGGAAGTTAATGTTCCTTGTGGATTTTTTTGTTTGGTACGAACAATTATTATTATATCAACGAAGAATGGTAATATATCAACGAGAATTCGTATTTTATCAACGAAGAATAGCGATATATCAACGAAGTTCACAACTTTATCAATATAGTTCACTTTTTGTTCGCATTTTTTAATAATAGAGTGAGTCATCCACTTTTTAAAAACTTTCAATAACTTGTCCACATTTAAAAAAGATACATGACTCATAGACTAGAACGTGAATGGTTATTGGATTATTCAGTTAATTCCGTTCTATTAAGTCTATTTAATCTTGGTAATTGGAATTGTTCAGCGTTTTCTTCGTCAACTTGTGCGCCTTCGTTGTGTTCAGAATCTGTTCTGATTTTACTTTCTTTTATTTTACTGTCTCTGATCTTAATTCCTTGTTGTCCACCTAATTCATCGTTATCTTTTCCAGCAATACCACTTCTGCCATTTCCATCTGCAAATTGTGATTTCGTATTTGCAGTATGGCTGTTGTTTTTAGCATTTTGACCGCCTTGGTTTGCGTTCATACCAACATTTCTATTAATCTGACCGCCACCTTCTGCTCTTTGTTCAACTTGGATGCGGTTCTCTTTAATTTCAATATTGATAAAGTTGAAGTTGATTGAGTCATTTGAACTACTTGCTATTAATTCTTGAATTTCATCTTTTAAAGCTTTGAAATCTTCAAAATCTGCTGCCATATTGTAAAGCCCCTTTCTTATTTATACTTTCACTATATTCATATTTAGTAGATTCTGATTAGACTTTTAATAGTTTAATGAAATTTTACAGAAAAATGGTAAAAATGCGCAATTAATCTAATGGGACTAATCTTCATAATTGTAGAATTATTTTTTTTGAAACATAACTAATCACATCGAATATTCATTATTTCATATTTAAATCATAGATTAGTAATGGAGTGTGATATAGTTGAAACATTTCTTAATTAAAATTTTAAAATCATTTATTGGCACGATTGTCCTTGACTTATTTTTACTTACATTTTGTTTAGTAATGGGTAGTATTTTTCAAGTTTTGCATTCGTTTACTTGGTTTGGATTTCAAATTATTGTTTTACCATTTAGCATCCTGGCTTTTGTAATTTCGATTGTTTATTTTAGTAAAAAAGAGGAAGAAGATGTACCGGAACTTGTAGAAGAAATAAATAGTGAGCATTCATCAAGAATGGAAAAATATCATCAGCCAGAAAATAATTGAACTGAGGTGGTTTAATGGACCTCGAAAATATTGTTATTCAAAATATTGAAGAGCGGATCAAACGTTTGAGAAATAGACAAGAAGAAAATGGTTCATGGGAATTTGTGTTTGAAGGAGCTTTATTAACAGATAGCTTTATGATTTTACTTATGAAGGATCTAGGTTACGAAAACAATCAGTTAATTGAAGGAATTATTGATCGTATTATCAATCTTCAACATCCGAATGGGGCGTGGAAATTATATGAGGATGAAAAAAATGGCAATATAACTGCAACCGTACAAGCTTACATAGCTTTATTAGTCTCAAAAAAGTATACAAAAGACCATTCGAGTATGAAGAAAGCTGAAAAATTCATTCGAGAAAATGGTGGAATAAAAAAAACACATTTTATGCTTAAAATGATTCTTGCCATTCACGGTTTAATTGACTATCCAAAGTTGTTTTACTTTCCAATGAGCTATTTTTTATTACCTGATAAAATGCCATTAAGTTTATTTGATTTAAGTAATTATGCTAGGGTTCATTTAGTGCCTATGATTCTATGTATTAATAAACGGTTTAAAGTGAAATTAAAAGATGATCTAAATATTGATAATCTTTTAGAAGACAGTGAAATGGAATGGTTTAACGAAGAGCGGGGGACATTTTATCAATTTATTCTTGAAGAAGGGAAGAAGCTTGCTTCCTATCCTTTATATTTTCATCAAAAAGGCTATGAAAAGGCTGAACGATTTATTTTAGATCGGATTGAAACAAATGGAACCTTTTATAGCTATGCTAGTTCTACATTTTATATGGTTTATGCTTTGATGGCTTTAGGATATGAAGTTTCATCTTCCGTCATTCAAAATGCACTACAAGGACTCCTTTCATATGCGACGAATACAGATGCTGGACTTCATATTCAAAATTCACCATCAAAAGTTTGGGATACTGCTTTATTGTCATATGCAATTCAAGAAGCTGGTTATTCAAGTAATGAACCCAGTGTTTCAAAGTCTATTCATTACTTAATTTCTAAACAACAAGATTTGATTGGTGACTGGTCAGTACACGCTAAAAATTTAAGCCCTGGTGGCTGGGGATTTTCTGATGTGAATTCATTTATACCAGATAATGATGATACGGGTGCCGTTTTGAGGGCACTATCAAGAAGTGCAATGTATCAACCAAACTTTCAAGAAAGTTGGTTAAAAGGCGTTCATTTTTTACTTGGATTGCAAAATGGCGATGGTGGTTGGGGAGCATTCGAAAAAAACGTAACGAATAAGTGGCTAACTCTTTTACCGATTGAAAATGCAAAAGATGCGATTATTGATCCTTCTACTCCTGATTTAACAGGGCGTATATTGGAGTTTATTGGCAACTATACATCAATTTCTAATGATGACCCAATTGTTAAAAAAGCAGCTGATTGGTTGTTTAAAAACCAGAAATCAAATGGTAGTTGGTATGGTAGATGGGGAATTTGTTATTTATATGGTACGTGGGCAGCAATTACTGGTTTAAGAGCTGTGGGGGTTTCTAAAAATCATGAAGCAATTAAAAAAGCTGAGAAATGGTTAGTTTCGATTCAAAATGTGGACGGAGGTTGGGGAGAATCAGGATTTTCAACGGTTAAAGGTTCTTATATTCCATTAAAGTATAGTACACCTAGTCAAACTGGCTGGGCAATTGATGCCTTACTGACAATTCGAAATAAAGATGATGAAGTGATTAAAAGAGGGATTAACTATTTAGTTTCTCAAAATGAAATTTCTAATAAGGCGCTATCATATCCTACAGGACTTGGACTACCAGGTCAATTTTATATTAATTATCATAGCTATAATGAAATCTACCCTTTACTAGCGTTAGCACACTTTAAAAATAGTTAAATAATAAAATTATGTAAAGTGAATAAATTTATTTTTGGAAATTTTTCAATAAATGGCTTTCTTTTATCATATAAATATAGTAAACTTACTTCATTGAATAAAAAAACTAAATAATCCTTATCGAGAGTGGTGGAGGGACTGGCCCTTTGAAACCCGGCAACTTTAGCTTATGCTAAAAAGTGCTAAATCCAGCATGTTTAAAACATGAGAGATAAGGCGTAAATTAAACGTTAACGTCATTCTTTCATTTTTTGAGAGAATGGCGTTTTTTATTTTATATAAACAGGAAGTGATGAAATGGGCTTGTTGGAAAAGTTAAGTAGTGGAATTGTTTTAGGTGATGGTGCAATGGGTACACTTTTGTATTCAGGAGGGCTACACAGTTGCTTTGAAGAACTCAATATTACTGAACGGGATCGAATCATTCATATTCATGAACAATATATAGATGCTGGTGCAGAAGTTATTCAAACAAATTCGTACGGTGCAAATGCTGGAAAGCTAAGACAATATGGGTTAGAGAAGTTGGTAAAACAAATCAACCAAATGGCTGTAAGAAATGCTAGAGCTGCTTCGAAGGGAAGAGCCTTAGTTATTGGTGGTATTGGTGGAATGAAATATGTTGGATCTACGTTTACAACTCCTTTAGAACGGGAAATGATGTTGCTTGAGCAAGCTTCAGCACTTCTAGAAGAAGGCGTAGATGGAATCATGCTTGAAACATTTTACGATGAAAATGAATTATACGATGCTGTAAATCTACTAAGAGGAAGAACGGATTTACCAATTATTTCTCAAGTAACACTACAAGAAATTGGGATTATGCAAAGTGGCCAATATATCGAGAAAATACTTCCTAGATTAGTTGATTTGGGGGCGGATGTAGTCGGTATCAATTGTCATTTAGGACCACTACATATGTTAGAATCGCTAAATACAGTATCATTACCAACAAATGGTTACTTATCTGCATTTCCAAATTCAGGCTTACCATTGTATGCAGAAGGGAAATACGAATACAAATCGAATCCAGAATATTTTGAAGATATGGCTAAACCATTTATCGAACAAGGTGTAAGACTAATTGGTGGGTGCTGTGGTACTACACCGGCACATATTGCGGCTTTACGAAAAAAGATTGATACTTTACAACCCGTTACAAAAAAAGAAGTGAAGAGCAGAACGATTAAAATTACAATCCCAAAGCAAGTAGAGCAAAAGGATGAGACTTTGCCAGAAAAAGCAAAACAAAAAACGACGATTATCGCTGAACTTGATCCTCCGAAAACTTTACAAACGAGAAAGTTTTTTGAAGGAGCAAAGGCGTTACATTCTGCAGGAGCTGATGCGATTACGTTAGCAGATAATCCACTAGCTTCACCGAGAATCTCGAATGTGGCAATGGCTTCTCTGTTACAGCGATTAGACGTTCCAGTCTTAACGCATTTGACTTGTCGTGATCGCAATATGATTGGACTTCAATCTCACTTAATGGGGTTATCGACTTTAGGTTTAAATGAAATTCTTGCGATTACAGGAGACCCAGCAAGAGTCGGAGATTTTCCTGGTGCAACTTCAGTTTATGATGTGGCATCACTTGATCTTATTCGAATGATTAAAGAAATGAATGAAGGCAGACTTTATTCAGGTAAAAGCTTAGGAAATGGAACGAGATTTTCAGTTGCCGCTGCTTTTAACCCAAATATTCGAAAATTTGATGCGGCGATCAAAAGACTTGAAAAAAAGGTTGAAGCAGGAGCGGATTATTTCTTAACTCAGCCTATATATGATTTTGAAACAATTGATAAGTTATACGAAGCGACACGTCATATAAAGCAACCAATTTTTATTGGCGTTATGCCATTAGTTAGTAAGAGAAATGCAGACTTTATTCATTATGAAGTTCCTGGAATTACTTTATCAGATGAAGTACGGAACCGAATTTCATCAGTTGAACCAGAAAAGGCAATCGATGAAGGGAAGAAAATTGCAAAAGAACTTATTAATTATGCAAAAGATAAATTTAATGGCATTTATTTAATTACACCATTTTTGAAGTATGAAATAACAGAAGACTTAATTCATTTTACTAAAAGCAGCAATAAAGAGGGGATACAACTATGAAACAATTAGATATAGCTTTAAAAGAGAAAATATTACTTCTTGATGGTGCAATGGGAACGATGATTCAGCAACGTGATTTAACTGCAGATGATTTTGGTGGGGAAGATTATGAAGGCTGTAATGAATATTTAGTTTTAACTAGACCAGATGTTATTCAAGAGATTCATGAGGAGTATATAAACGCAGGATCTGACATTATCGAAACGAATACTTTTGGGGCAACAAATATTGTTTTATCTGATTATAATTTACAGCATTTAGATATTGAATTGAATGAAATAGCAGCAAAAATTGCAAAGCAAGCAGTTGTAGCATCTGGTAAAGATGTTTTTGTAGCAGGTGCGATGGGGCCTACAACAAAAGCAATTAGTGTTACAGGTGGCGTAACATTTAATGAACTAATTACCGCATACAATCGTCAAGCTACTGGATTAATTAATGGTGGCGTAGATGTTTTACTAGTTGAAACTTGTCAAGATATGCGAAATGTTAAAGCTGCTTGCATTGGAATTAGTAATGCCTTTACAGAATTAAATATAAAGTTACCAGTTATGATCTCAGGAACAATCGAACCGATGGGGACGACTTTAGCAGGTCAAACGATTGATGCTTTTTATTTAGCAATTGAGCATATTTCTCCGATTTCAGTTGGATTAAACTGTGCAACAGGACCTGAGTTTATGAGGGATCATGTACGCTCATTATCGGATCTTTCTGAGACATATGTTTCTTGTTATCCAAATGCTGGCTTACCAGATGAAGATGGACATTATCATGAATCTCCTGAATCATTAGCGAAAAAAGTACTTGATTTTGCTGAGCAAGGTTGGATTAATATTATTGGTGGTTGTTGTGGTACGACTCCTGAGCATATTAGAGCAATGAAAGAGGCAGTATCTGGAATTAGCCCTCGTCAGCCTAAAAAAAGATTGGACCACGCAGTTAGTGGATTAGAGTCACTTCAATATGACGATAGTATGAGACCGCTATTTGTAGGTGAAAGAACAAACGTAATCGGATCCCGCAAATTTAAAAAATTAATAGCCGACGGAAAATTTGAGGAAGCTTCAGAAATCGCTAGAGCTCAAGTGAAAAAAGGTGCGCATGTAATCGACGTATGTATGGCCGATCCAGACCGTGAAGAAGTTGAAGACATGGAGAACTTCGTAAAGCAATTAGTTAATAAAGTGAAAGTACCAATCATGATTGATTCTACTGATGAAAATGTAATTGAATTAGCACTTACTTATATTCAAGGGAAAGCGATCATTAATTCAATCAATCTTGAAGATGGGGAAGAGCGATTTGAGAAAATCTTACCATTCATCCATAAATATGGTGCTGCCGTAGTAGTTGGAACGATTGATGAAGACGGAATGGCTGTATCAGCTGAACGAAAATTAGAAATTGCAAAAAGAAGTTATCAATTATTAACAGAAAAATATAAAATTCGTGCTACTGACATCATCTTTGATCCATTAGTTTTTCCTGTCGGAACAGGTGATACTCAATATATTGGATCTGCAAAAGCAACAATTGATGGCATTAAATTAATAAAAGATGAATTTCCAGAGTGTTTAACGATTTTAGGCTTAAGTAATATTTCGTTTGGTTTACCAAATACTGGTCGCGAAGTGTTAAATGCAGTTTTCTTATACCATTCAACAAAGGCGGGTCTAGATTACGCAATCGTAAATACTGAGAAACTAGAACGATTTGCTTCTATCCCAGCAAAAGAACGTGAGCTTGCTGAGGAATTATTATTCCATACTTCACAAGAAACATTAGATAAGTTTGTAGAGCATTTTAGAAATTCAGTAAAAAAAGAAGAAAAACCTAAAGAACAGCTTCCAATTGAAGAAAGATTAGCAGCATGTGTGATTGAAGGCTCGAAACAAGGGCTAATAGAAGACTTACAAACTTGTATCGATCGTGGAGACATACCTTTAAATATTATAAATGGTCCTCTTATGACAGGTATGGATGAAGTTGGAAGACTTTTCAATAATAATGAACTAATTGTTGCTGAAGTATTGCAAAGCGCAGAAGTCATGAAAGCATCTGTAACCTTTTTAGAACAATTTATGGAGAAAACTGAGAGCTCTCGAAAAGGAAAAGTCATATTGGCGACAGTAAAAGGTGATGTTCATGATATTGGTAAGAACTTAGTTGATATTATTTTAACGAATAATGGATTTGATGTTGTAAATTTAGGCATTAATATTCGTCCAGACGATTTAATTACAAAAATTCGTGAAAATAAACCAGACATTATCGGACTATCAGGCTTACTAGTAAAATCAGCACAACAAATGGTAATTACTGCTGGTGATTTAAAAAATGCCGGGATTGATACACCAATTTTAGTAGGTGGAGCAGCATTAACTAGAAAGTTTACAGAAAATCGCATTCAGCCAATATATGACGGGCTAGTTGCTTATTCAAATGATGCGATGACGGGTTTAGATTTAGCGAATAAAATTGTTAATCCGAATGAATTACAAGTGCTACAAGATAAGAAAAAAGCAATAAAAAAAGTTGATAACGTCATCGAATTGCCCGTTCCTGAAATTAATACTACTAGATCTGCAATTCAAAAGTCAGATTGTCTAGTACCTGCTTCATTAACTAAAACTGTCTTAAAGAATATACCAGTAGCTCAAGTGGCACCTTTTATTAATTATCAAATGTTAATCGGGCATCATTTGGGTGTAAAGGGTAAATGGGAAAACCAAGAGCGAGGTCAAGAATTATACGAGTTAGTTCAAGAATTCTTAAAAGACGGAAATGAATATTTTGATTGCCAAGTTATCTATCATTTTTTCCCAGCTCAAAGTGATGGAAATGATGTTATTATCTATGACCATGAAACTCTTAAACCGATTGAACGCTTTCAATTTCCTAGACAAAGAAAGGAACCTAATCTATGTATTAGCGACTTCTTAAATCCAGTTGGTGAAGAAATGGATTATGTCGGATTCTTTTCAGTAACTTCAGGTCCACGAGTTAGAAATATTGCTGAAAGATTGAAAGAAGAAGGGGAATATTTAAAGAGTCATGTACTTTTCTCACTAGCGTTAGAATTAGCAGAAGGTTTAGCTGAAAAAACTCACATGTTAATGAGAGAAAAATGGGGATTCCCAGATCAACCAGATTTTACAATGTCTGAACGATTTAAAGCTAAATACCAAGGCGTCAGGGTATCATTTGGTTATCCAGCGTGTCCAAATCTCGAGGACCAAGAAAAACTATTTAAGTTAATTAACCCAAACGATATTGGAATTAAATTGACAGAAGGGTTCATGATGCTTCCTGAAGCATCTGTAACTGCAATGGTATTCTCGCATAAAGATGGAAGATATTTTTCAGTTTAAAAAGAAAGAATAATTATTCATTGTTATCAATAAAACTAAATTTTAGTTTTTAAAAATTAATAAGGTAGTAGTAATTAATTAATTTATCATTCTACTGCCTTTTTTCTAAGAAGAAAGAGGAGTGGAATTAAAATGCCAGTAATTATCAACAAAGATCTACCTGCTACGGAAATATTAACGAATGAAAACGTTTTTTATATGACGAAAGAACGAGCGGAGACTCAAGATATTCGACCGCTTCAAATAGGTATTTTAAACTTAATGCCTACTAAAATTGAAACTGAAACGCAAATATTACGTTTAATTGCAAACTCTCCATTACAAGTGGATATTGATTTAATTGGTACTGAATCATACAAGCCTAAAAATGTGTCTGAAGAACATGTTTCCAACTTTTATAAAACAATTTCACAAATTCAAGATACAAAATATGATGGCTTTATTATAACGGGTGCTCCAGTAGAAACATTAGAGTTTGAGGAAGTTGAATATTGGTCAGAGTTAAAAGAGATTATGGAATTCACAAAAGAAAATGTAACGTCTACACTTCATATTTGTTGGGGGGCACAAGCTGGACTTTTCCATCATTATGGTGTTCCTAAATATCCATTAACTAAAAAAATGTTCGGTGTTTTTCCTCATACAGTAGAGGATCGATTTGTAAACCTAGTTCGTGGATTTGATGATGAGTACTATGTACCACATTCGAGACATACTGAAGTTCGAAAAGAAGATATTGAAAGTGTAGGAGAATTAAAGATTTTAAGTTTATCTGAAGATGCAGGCGTCCATCTTGTTATGAGTGAGGACGGAAAACAGATTTTTGCGACAGGACATCATGAATATTGTATTGATACGTTAAAATCTGAATACGAAAGAGATGTACAAAGAGGTGTGGAAATTGATATACCAAAAAACTATTTCAAAAATGATAACCCAGAAAAGTCACCGATTGTACGCTGGAGAAGTCATGGAAATCTATTATTTTCGAATTGGTTAAATTACTATGTTTACCAAGAAACCCCTTACAATTTATGATTTTATCATTTTAGGTTCATAATTTTGTAATATTTTAAATAATAATAATTGGAAAATTTAAAAAAATGTTTGCTATTTCCATAAACTATTCCCATAATGGAAATTATATCAAATTTTAACGGAGGAGATCATATGAAGGACTGTATTTCAATTGGCCTATTAGGACTTGGAACTGTTGGAAGTGGTGTTGTAAAAATTGTTGAAGATCATCAAGACAGACTAGCTCATCAAATCGGTTGTTCTGTAAAAGTAAAAAAGGTTTTAGTAAAAGACCTTGAAAAGGAGCGTTCTGTTTCGATTCAGAAGGATTTACTAACAACAGAAGCATACGAAATATTAGATGATGCTGAAATAGATGTTGTAGTAGAGGTAATGGGTGGAATTGATGATGCAAGACATTATATACTACATGCTCTTCGAAATAAAAAACATGTCGTAACAGCAAATAAAGATTTAATGGCATTATATGGTACAGAATTACTCCGTGTAGCAAATGAAAATAAATGCGATTTATTCTACGAAGCTAGCGTTGCTGGTGGAATACCGATTATTCGTAGTTTAGTAGATGGTTTAGCATCTGATCGTGTGAACAAGCTGATGGGAATTGTCAATGGAACGACAAATTTCATCCTTACAAAGATGAGCAATGAAGGAAAAGCTTATGAAGATGTCTTAAAAGAAGCACAAGAGTTAGGATTTGCTGAAGCAGACCCAACATCTGATGTTGAAGGATTAGATGCTGCTAGAAAAATGACGATTTTAGCAAAATTAGGATTCTCAATGGATGTTGAACTTGAAGACGTTCAAGTACGTGGGATCAGTTCAGTTTCTTCTGAGGACATAGATTACGCTAAATACTTTGGATATACAATGAAATTAATCGGCTATGCAAAAAGAAATAATAATCGTATTGAAGTTAGTGTTGGACCGACTTTAATTGCGCACAATCATCCATTAGCATCTGTTAGCAATGAATTTAATGCAGTATATGTTTATGGTGAAGCTGTAGGTGAAACGATGTTTTATGGACCAGGTGCAGGCAGTTTACCAACAGCAACTGCAATCGTGTCTGACTTAGTTGCAGTGATGAAAAATATGCGTTTAGGTGTAAACGGAACAAGTGCTATTTTACCTCAGTATCCAAAAGAATTAAAAGAAGATGATGAAATTTATTTCAAGTCATTCTTCCGATTTACTGTAAAAGATCAATTAGGATCGTTTGCGAAAATTACTTCCCTATTTACAGAGTCAGATATTAGTTTTGAGAAAATTATTCAAGTTCCTTTAAAGCATAAAGGGCTAGCTGAAATTATCTTAGTAACTCACAATGCCTCATACTCGTCTTATAAAAAAGTAACTGAAAGTTTAGAAACATCTGATGTAGTCGATGAAGTTCGTAGCTATTATCGAATTGCAGGTGAAGATTGAGATGTATAAGGGATTAATTGAAAAATACTCAACGTACTTACCTATTAATGAAGAAACACCACAATTAACGTTAAATGAAGGGAATACTCCTTTACTTTATTTATCGCGTTTGTCACAGGAGTGGGGTATCGAATTATATGTGAAACTAGAAGGTTTAAATCCAACTGGTTCATTTAAAGATCGTGGTATGGTTATGGCAGTTGCTAAAGCTAAAGAAGAGGGCAGTACAGCAATTATTTGTGCATCGACGGGAAATACTTCTGCTGCGGCTGCCGCTTACGCAGCAAGAGCTGGTATGAAATGTTTCGTGATTATTCCAAACGGAAAAATTGCATACGGCAAACTCGCGCAGGCTGTAATGTATGGCGCACATATCATAAGTATTGATGGAAATTTTGATCACGCGCTTCAAATGGTAAGAAAAATTAGTGAATCTGAACCAATTACGTTAGTAAATTCAGTTAATCCATATCGAATTGAAGGCCAGAAAACAGCTGCTTTTGAAATATGTGAACAATTGGAGGAAGCACCTGAAATACTAGCAATCCCGGTTGGTAATGCTGGAAATATTACAGCTTATTGGAAAGGGTTTAATGAATATCATTTAAAACATGGTATTAAATTACCTAAAATGCATGGTTTCCAAGCAGCGGGTGCGGCTCCGATTGTAAATAATAAAAAGATTGAAAATCCAGAAACAATTGCAACGGCTATTCGAATCGGAAATCCTGCAAGCTGGGAATATGCAGTAAATGCCATTCAGGAATCAAATGGTGCAATCGATAGTGTAACAGATGACGAAATTTTACAAGCTTATAAATGGATCGCATCAAAAGAGGGAGTATTTGCAGAACCAGGTTCATGTGCAAGTATTGCCGGAGTCTACAAACAAGTTCAGTCTGGTGTAATTAAAAAAGGCACTAAAATAGTAGCCATTTTAACAGGCAATGGATTAAAAGATCCTGATATCGCAATTGAGTCAAGTAAGATCGAACCCATTTTATTACCAAATGAAGAAAAGATTGTATTAGAACATTTACAAGGTGTGGTTTCTATATGAAAAAGCTTTTCCAAATAACCGTTCCTGCAAGCACTGCAAATGTAGGGCCAGGATTTGATTCAATTGGTATTGCATTTAATCGGTATTTAACAATTGAAGTATTCGAAAATGATAAATACAGTTGCGAGGGATTTAGTGATTATTTGAAAAATATACCGCTAGATCAGACAAATTTAATCTTTCAAACAGCTATTGAAGTTGCCAAAGCAAATAACAAAACATTGCCAACTTGTCATCTAAAACTTGAAAGTGATATTCCGCTTACAAGAGGTTTAGGAAGTAGTGCTTCTGCAATAGTCGGAGGCATTATATTAGCAAATGAGCTTTGCCATTTAAATTTATCATTAGAAGAACAACTACAAATAGCAACCGCATTAGAAGGTCATATGGACAATGTTGGTGCCTCACTTTATGGTGGGCTAGTTATAGGGACTTATATCGACGGAAAAGCTTATATTCAACAATCAACTTTAAATAAAGTATCAGTAGTAGCAATAATCCCTACATACGAACTAGAAACGATTCATGCAAGAAATATTTTGCCCGCAACAATTCCGTATAAGGATGCTATTCTATCTAGTAGTTTTAGCAATCTATTGATTACAGCACTACTAAAGGAAGACTGGAAATTAGCAGGCGATATGATGAAAAGAGACTTATTTCATGAACCATATCGCAGCAAAATCGTAAACGAATTAGATACTTTAAAGAAACTGAAATTACCTGAATTTGTACACGGTTTTGTGCTTAGCGGTGCTGGTCCTACTGTACTAGCTTTTGTTTCCATAGAAAGTTGCTCAGTTGCCACTACATATTTCAAAAACTTATTTCCAAATTGTGAAGTAAGTGAGATTAAAATTGAAAATGAGGGTGCAAAAGTTAAACACTCAATTCACTCTAATTAGAAGAAAACCACTCAATTCTTTTTGAAGATTGAGTGGTACTTTTTTGTACAGATAGAATGTTTAAATTCGTGGAACTAATAAGACTAAAACTGCAAATAAATAAGTGCGAGTAAAAAAGGTAAAAGTGCAAATAAAATGACTAAAACTTCAAATGAAAATAGCAAAACTGCAATTAAAATTCTCCAAACTGCAATTAAATTCAGTAAAACTGTAAATAAGTCATTTAATCATGAATAAATTAAGCGGAAATCGTAAGTAATAACAAAAAATGAGTAGTGTCAGACAGTTCAAAGAAAAAAATTACTTTTTTACGGAGTGTTGAAATATAAAATAGTAAATTATTAACATGTTACTAAGCGAGAGTCCTGGAGTGGAAATCAACATCATCCAGCTTTCTTTACTTTGAAAAAAATCTTGAGAATACCATCTCAATTATAGTTGAGACTAAAATTGATCAAGCTTCAACGTAACAATAACGTTAAGTTTATCTATTTCTTTTTTCTTTCATATATTTCTCTGCAAGCAATTGCTTAACTTGATTATAAGTTAACCCAGAATCTGCATTTTTTCTCTTTACTTCAGTAATATCAGTACCTGTTATTGTAAATCGTTTATCTTTCATTTGTTTTCATCTCCAAAATAAAATATTTAATAATATTGTTTATTAGTTAAATGGAAAATATGCTCTTAAAGAACTACAAATTAGTATCCAAGAAATGTTAAAATAAATGGTAATAAAAAGGGTAGGAGAAAAAACAATGCATGAAATCGTATTTGGACTAGTAGGTTTTGTTTTTCGGATATTGTCATGGCTCGTTACTGAAGTAATCGTTTACTTTTTTATCGAATATTTGCCACAAAAGTTTTTTGGCTATTCTTTTTATGAGAAAGAAACTGAATTAATTCAAGAGAGAATTGAAGTATTGAAGGAAGAAAAGTGGTTTAAACCATATGAAGTTTATTTACTTGAAATATCACAAAGAAAAAGTATTCAAAAGTTAATTTTACAAGCAAATATGCTTGAAATATTATCAAGAGAAGAAAAAAGAATTGAATTTTTAAATGAATTAGATGGTCGATTATTTGATTTAAATTCAAATCGAAAAACGAGCCTCAATTAAGGCTCGTTTATTTTATTTCTTATAAACTTTTACAGTAACTGTTTTAACTCCCCATTTTAGGGCATTATTCTTATTTGGGATAAATACATCAATTTTATTACCTTTTAGTGATCCGCCAGTATCACCAGCAATAGCATAACCATAGCCTTCTACGTATACTTTAGATCCTAAAGGAATAACTTTTGGGTCAACCGAGATAACTTTTACTTTAGGATTCTTTTTTAAATCTATTCCAGTAGCTGTTTTTCCACTACATCCTTTACAGCTACCAGTGTAAGCAGTAGCTTTCATTTTAATTACTTTGTATGGAGTAGCAGATTTAGCTGTTGTTTTTTTAGTTGTTTTTTTAGTTGTTTTTTTCTTAGTTGTAGGTTTAATTTGTAATACTTGATTTACTTTAATAAGATCTGATTTTAAATGATTCCAAACTTTAATTTGAGAAACTGTTACCTTTTGCTTTTTTGCAATTGCAGATAAAGTATCTCCAGATTTTACTTTGTAAGTAGCTGCATATGTATTTGTCGTGATTCCCATTGTTAGAACAACAGTAGTAACAAAACATGTTATTAGTTTTTTCATATTTCTCTCTCCTGTCGATTTCTATGTGTCTACTTTACCATGGAAATATGACAGTAAGATTTCAGTAACTTTATTTTATGTTACAAATATATTACCTTTTTTTATAATATTCTATCAATTCTATCTATTTACTACAGTTAAATTCGACAGAAAATGCTCATGAAACCAGTAATAGTAAGGGGTGCAGGCTTAAGTACTTCGCTCCATTTTGTGTAATTTTGTCATATTAAGCGGCTGATAATGCCTTAAATTAATTGGATTAATAGTGTTTTTTATTAATAAAATCGTTATTTTTATCGATAAACTATTGTTAAGGAAGCAAAAAAGAGCACTTTTATTAACGTTCAATTAAAACAATTGTAACAATTAGTGGAGTTTTGTAATATTTGACGATCATTTTCGTCTAAAGTTTATTAAATTTCATTTCTATTTTTTCTATATTTATGGACATAAAAAATTAATATTAAAACGGAAGTTTATTAAAAAAAATGCATAAAATGTTTGATTGAACATTATTTCATCAAGCTTGTGTCCCAAATCATTTTGGTAAAAAGTAGTATGATTAGACTAAATATTTCGAATAATGTATAATAACTAATGTACTTAACAAACCAAAAGGTGGGGTCGTATGTCAACGAATACATATTCACTTACGTGGGATTTAGATGTTTTCTTTAAAGGAGGAAGTGAGTCTCCTGAATTTGCAACATACATAATAGAAGTAACTAGTTTAGTAGAAAGATTAGAGAGACAAGTTTCAATGTTTACTGCTCCAAAAAGCTGTGATGGTATTGAGGAATTAAATGCTATCATTAGTAATATTGAAATAATAGGAAAGAAACTATCTCAAGCTAGTGCATTTGTAGGTTGCCTACAAGCTCAAAACATGGCTGATCAAAAAGCTAATTTATTAAGAGGTACATTAACTCAGTTACATGCAAAATTCTCTACCTCTTTAACAAAATTTCATAGTGAATTAACTAAAATAGAAGATTCTGTTTGGAATACTATTTTAGAAAGCGATGAGTTTAAAGAGATTTCGTTTGTATTAAATGAGCGACGTCAAAAATCAAGCGAATTATTATCTGTCGATCAAGAAGCATTAATTACAGCACTTTCTGTTGATGGCTATCACGGATGGGGTCAAATGTATGACACTGTTGTAGGAAAAATGCAAATTGAACACGATGATAAAATTCTATCAGTTGGTCAAGCATCAAATCTATTTTCTTCTAAAGACCGAAATGTTCGAAAAGAGATTTTTGAGAAATGGGAAGAAACGTGGGGAAATGAGTCAGATTACTTCGCAAAAATATTAAATCATCTTGCTGGTTTCCGTTTGAGCGTATATGGACAACGTGGATGGAATAATGTATTAAAAGAACCGTTATCAATTAATCGTATGAGCCAAGAGACACTTGATTCAATGTGGGGAGCAATAATTGACAATAAAGCTCCGTTTGTTGAATATCTACAAAGAAAAGCTAAATTATTAGGCGTTGAGAAATTAAGCTGGTATGATTTAGATGCACCTGTTGCAGATACTGACTCTGCAATTTCATATTCTGAAGGTGCAGAATTTATCTTAGACCAGTTCAAGCAATTTGGAGACGAATTAACAGATTTTACTAAGATGGCATTTGAAGATTCTTGGATTGAAGCAGAAGATCGCCCAGGTAAACGTCCTGGTGGATTCTGCACAGGATTTTCTGAGAGTGGTCAATCTCGAATTTTTATGACATATTCAGGAACACCATCGAATGTTTCAACATTAGCTCATGAATTAGGGCATGCTTTCCATTCTTTTGCGATGAAGGATGTTCATACACTTAATAAACATTACGCAATGAATGTTGCTGAAACAGCTTCAACTTTTGCAGAAATGATTGTTGCAGATGCAGCCGTTAAAAATGCGAATTCAGATGACGAACGTCTTGCTCTTTTAGAAGACAAAATCCAACGAAGTGTTGCATTTTATATGAATATTCATGCTCGCTTCTTATTTGAAACTCGTTTTTATGAAGAGCGTAAAAATGGTGTTGTAAGTAAAAATCGAATAAATGAACTAATGGAAGAAGCTCAAAAAGAGGCATATTGTGGCGCATTGGATGAGTATCATCCACATTTCTGGTCATCAAAATTACATTTCTATATTACGGGTGTACCGTTCTATAACTTCCCATACACATTTGGATACTTATTCTCTTTAGGTATTTATGCAAAAGCGTTGGAAGAAGGAAAATCTTATGAACAGAAATATATTGCACTATTAAAAGATACTGCTTCAATGACAGTAGAAGAATTAGCTCAAAAACATTTAGGTGTTGATTTAACAAAACGTGATTTCTGGGAGAAAGCTGTAAAACTATCTCTTAAAGACGTTGAAGAATTTTTATCGATCACTGAATGATAGCTTTTTATGAAGAGGACTCGTTTAAATACGAGTTCTTTTCCTGTTTTATGTACTTTTATTAAGATTTTTGTAGATTTATTAAAAAGAGATAAGAAAATATGGAGGGGTTTTTTAATCATTACCTCTTTAGTCAGGGGAGTGACTAAATTGAATAGTTTTAAGTTTTTAAAACCATACAAAATTACAATTTTTGCAGCAATCGTTTTTTTATTTTTGGAGTTAGTTGTTGAATTATTTCAACCTTATATTTTATCGAATATCATCAACAACGGGATTGTCCAAAAAGACATGTCTTATGTTACTAAATGGGGAATAGTCATGATTGTGTTATCAATCGTAGCCTTCATCGGTGGTGTATTAAATACTTTCTATGCTACTCATATAGCACAGAGCTACTCTTTTAAATTACGTAAGACGCTTTTTGAGAAAGTACAATCATTTTCATTTACGACTTTCAGTTATTTACCTACTTCGTCAATTATTACTCGTCTTACAAATGACGTTTCACAATTACAAAGTGCGGTATTTATGAGTTTAAGGATCATTTTAAGAGCACCACTAATCGTAGTTGGTAGTGTTGTTATGGCTTTAATTTTGGATTGGAAACTATCATTAGTAATTTCATTAATTTTGCCGTTCTTATTTATCTTTCTAAACTGGATGGTAAAAAAAGGTAGAAGACTATTTAAAAATGTTCAAGATAATGTAGATGTTGTAAATAGCGTCCTTAGAGAAAATTTAGTTGGAATGAAATTAATTAAAGCATTCGTAAGAAATAACTATGAAAATAAACGTTTTCAACATATAAATCAAAATTTAAAACAAAAAACATCAGTTGCATTAAGAACGATGGAAATAACGATGCCGGTTATGCTTCTGTTTATGAATGCATGTATTTTAATTGTATTATGGTTTGGTAATAGTAAAGTACATTCACATGAAACAAATATTGGAAATATCGTTGCAATCGTGAATTATATTTCTCGTATAACTTCATCTTTTTCGGTTTTCTCTTTTATTATTAGTGCGTTTTCAAGAATGAGAGCCTCATCAGAACGAATCGATGAAATTTTAACGATTGAAGAAGACTTTGTAGAAAAGAATGAAGGAAACAAAATCGAAAATCGTTTAGAAGGTAAAATTCAATTTCATCAAGTTTCTTTCAGTTATCCAAATGATGAAACGAGTGTTTTAAAAAATATCTCATTTGTTGCTTATCCAGAGCAAACAATTGCTATATTAGGTTCAACAGGATCCGGGAAAACATCATTATTTCAATTAATCCCTCGTTTATATGATGTTAACTCTGGTACTATTTTAATTGATGATCAAGATAGTAGAAAAATAAATAGTAAGCAGTTAAGAGGACAAATAGGGTATGTACCTCAAGAAGCATTGTTATTTACTGGGACGATTAAAGAGAATTTATTAATGGGTAGAGAGACTGCAACAGATGAAGAAGTTTATTCAGCTGCAATGCATGCTCAAATTCATGATACAATTTTGTCTTTCCCAAATGGATATGAGAGTTTAATCGGGCAAAAAGGTGTAAATCTTTCAGGCGGTCAAAAACAAAGACTTGCAATTGCAAGGGCAATTATTAGAAAGCCAAGTATTTTATTACTCGACGATAGCACAAGCGCATTAGATTTAAAAACTGAAGCTAGTTTACTCGAAGCTTTAAAAGAATACCAATGTACAACTTTAATTATTACTCAAAAAATTAGCACGGCTAAAAAGGCAGATAAAATTTTAATTATTGACGAAGGTGAACTAGTAGAAGAAGGAACTCATGAATCTTTATTAAAAAGTTCCAAACTTTATAAAGCAATTTACTATTCACAATACGGAAAGGAGGAAATTCAAAATGTTAAAGGAGCTAACTAAACCTTTCCGATATAAACAATTAGCACTCACCAAAAATAAGAAACAAAAGGAACGTGCAAATAACGTTTCATCAACAGTCAAAAGAATTTGGAATTATTTAGCGCTAATGAAGGGAAAACTAGTTGTCGTACTTTTTTTAGTTTTAGCAAGTGCTGGTCTTGGATTATTAGGACCTGTATTAGTTGGATATTCAATCGACCATTATATTTTAAAAAATAATTTAAGTGGTTTATCTTGGCTAATTCTTGCTTTAGTGTTCATCTATGTAGGTTATTCTGCATCATTATTTTTACAAAATTTTTGGATGATTGATATTGCTCAAAATACAGTAACTAAAATGAGAACAGAATTATTTAATATGTTTCACAAGTTGCCGATGTCATTTTTTGAAAAGAGACAACATGGTGAATTAATGAGTCGTGTAACGAATGATTTAGAAAATGTAAGCTCAACATTGAATACATCAGTTATTCAAGTATTTTCAAGTGTGTTAACTTTAGTTGGTACCGTTTCAGTTATGCTTTGGTATAGTCCAATCTTAACTTTATTGACATTATCAATTGTACCGGTATTAATTATCGGGATTAGATGGATTACAAATCGTACAGGTCAGCTTTATAAAATCCAACAGCGAAATTTAGGGGAGTTAAATGGTTTTATAGAAGAAACAGTATCTGGGCAAAGAATTATTAAAACTTTTTCACAAGAAGATAAAATGATTCGAGATTTTTTAAATAAAAATGAAAAACTGAAAAACTCTGGATTTTGGGCATTTATTTTCGCCGGAATGATTCCAAAGTTCATGAACGTTTTAAATAATGTAAGCTTTGCGATTATTGCAGGTATTGGTGGATACTTTGCGTATAAAGGTCATATTTCAATCGGTACAATTGTTGTATTTACGGAGTATTCAAGACAATTTACACGCCCGCTAAATGATTTATCAAATCAATTTAATACATTACTTTCAGCTATAGCTGGGGCAGAACGAGTTTTTTCAATTATTGATGAAGATATTGAAGCAATCGACGAATCTCACATCGTAAATGATCAAAAAGTAATTTTAGGTGAAGTTGAATATAAAAATGTTGGTTTCTCATACGGCAAAGATTCAAATACTTTATCAAATGTTTCATTCAAAGCGTCACCAGGTGAGACTGTAGCATTAATTGGACCTACAGGAGCGGGTAAAACAACAGTAGTAAATTTACTTTCACGCTTTTATCAAATCAATAGTGGTGATATACTCATAGATGGTGTAAGTATTGATCAATATTCTAGAAAAAACTTAAGACAACAAATGGCATTTGTTTTACAAGATTCATTTTTATTTAAAGGAACTATTCGAGAAAATATACGATATGGTCGTTTAGATGCAACAGATGAAGAAGTAGAAGAAGCGGCTAAACTAGCTAATGCACATAGTTTTATTATGAAATCTCCGACAGGATATGATACAATTTTACAACAAGATGATCAGCAAATTAGTCAAGGTCAAAAGCAACTTCTCTCAATTGCTAGAGCAATTCTAGCAAATCCAGCAATTTTAATTTTAGATGAAGCAACTAGCAGCATCGATACAATCACAGAAATTAAAATTCAAGAAGCTTTACAAAGACTAATGCAAGGCCGAACAAGCTTTGTTATTGCGCATCGACTAAATACAATTAAAAATGCTAATCAAATACTTGTTTTGAAAAATGGAATGTGTATTGAGAGAGGTTCGCATGAAGAATTAATCGATAAACAAGGCTTTTACTATGAATTAGTAAAACATCAAGGGATGAATGAAGAGCATATACAATAAAGGGTGGAAGCATGGATTACAATTCGTTTAAAGAAATTATTCACGGAAGAAGAAGTATTCGAAAATTTACTGATCAAGCAGTTTCAAATGAAGTGATTGAAGAAATCATCGACTGCGCACGTTATGCTCCAAGTGATACAAACTCACAAACTTGGGAATTTATCATTATTAAAAACACAGACAAAATTAAAAAAATTGAAGAAATGACATGGGATTCATTACATGAAGTTGCTGAAAAAGCTAAAGAAAAAGGTTTAGAAAAAGAAGGGAAATTATTAGTTCGTTCTTTTGGACCATACGCAACAGCATTTAGAGAAGCACCTGTCTTAATCATTTGTTTAGCAACACCTTACGAATCAAAATTCAGAACAAAAATCTTTGATCCAATCGGATTTGTCGAAAATGAAGTTTGGAAAGAAGAAGGAATTAAAAGTAGCTGTCTAGCATCACAAAACTTAATGTTAGCAGCACATGCACTAGGATTAGGAACTTGCCCAATGACAGGTCCAGTCCTACTAGCTCAAGATAAACTAAGAACATACCTAGATATACAAGAAAACCGTGAAATCAACATGGTAATCTCACTTGGCTATCCATCTGAGCCAGCAAAAAAACTTGCACGTAAGGATGTAGCAGAAATTATCCGCTACGTTGACTAATTAATGATAAACCCACAAGGGAAATACATTTCCTTGTGGGTTTTTTTGTTGTTTTTTCGTCAATTTGAAGAAGAAGAGGGTGGGGAATAACGAAATATTAACGAGAATTAGCGATTAACAGTATGAAATTAGGAAATATTAAAGAGAATTCGTGAAGAATAATGTGAAATTATGAATATATCAACGGGAACTAGTGATATATCAACCTGTTTTAATACTTTATCAACGACTTTCAGTAATATATCAACGAAGTTCACAACTTTATCAATATAGTTCACTTAGTGTTCGTGGTTTTTAAAAGCGTCTCCTTTGTCAGGTAGCTGCATTAAATATGGTCGAGCGTCTTATGAATAAAAGTGAGGAAATATGAATAAAAACAAGCGATTTATGCGCGAATTCCGCTACTTTATGCACGAAGTTCACAACTTTATGATAAAAGTACATAATTTGTTCTTATTTCATGACCGTACTTCCACATTAAATAATGCAATTTTACTTCTATTCCAAAAATTATACTAGTATAAAATAACGTTTGAATTTATATAAGTATATCTGTATAATTACTCAAGTGACTAAAAAGTAGAAGATTTTTTATATTGAAAGGTGTAGTATCATCATGGATTCATCAAAAAAATTAGGTGTAATGGGTTTATCATTTTTAAGTATTAATGCAATTTTAGGATTACGTAATATTGCTTTTGCTTCAACAATCGGTCCATCAGCATTATTTTATTGGATTGTTGCAGCGTTAATATATTTTATTCCAATTGGATTAATTGTAGCTGAATTATCTACTACCTATCCTAATCAAGGCGGCATGGGCGTTTGGGTTCGAAAAGCATTTGGGGAGAAAGCTTCATTTTTATGCTCTTGGTTTTTCTGGATTGCTAATTTTACGTATTATCCATCGCTTTTATTAACAACAACTATTGCTATTGCATATGGAATTAACCAGCCACAAATGGCTAGTCATCCGATGAAAACGGCAATTATTTCTAGTGTGATATTTTGGATTGTTACTTTATTAACATTAAAAGGCACAAAAATGAGTGGAAGGCTTGCATCAATTGGCGCACCACTTGGCGTATTAGTGCCAGCAATTTTAATCTTTGGTTTTGGATTTTATAGTATGTTTAGTGGCGAGCCAAGTGCAACACACTTTACTCATAGTACAATCATGCCAAACAATTTATCGTTTGGAACAATTATGTTTTTATCGACATTAATGTTTGGTTTTTCAGGCGCAGAAATGCTTGGAACAATTGCAGGGAATGTAAGAAATCCTCAAAAAACATTTCCAAGGGCAATTTTTATAACTTCAATCATTATTGCAGCAGTATATATCCTTGCAACAGTAGCATTTCAATTTGTTATTACAATTTCATCTGATCAAACAGCGACAGCACTTTACTTGTTTGCAGATAAAATAACATCTCAATTCGGATTGAATTTTTCACTTTCACAAATTTTAGGAATCTGCTTTCTATTAGCATTTGTTGGATCTCTGTCATTTTTAATTTTGAATCCAAGTGTAATGATTGCTGAAAGTGCAAAGGATGTACTACCTAAAAATATACTAAAAGAAAATAAAGATGGAATGCCATCAATTTTAGTTTTAGGTCAAGCGGGTGCGGTTACTTTAATTTTAATTCTTTCAGCTTTTGTACCAAGTGTGTCTAAAGCATTGAATATGTTGATTTTAATGTCGACATTAGCGTTTTTTATCCCTTATGTATTTTTAATTAGTGCATATATTAAACTTCGCATGACTGACAAAGAAATTGAAAGACCATTTAAAATTAAAAAAACTTCAGTTGCAATATTTGTTGCGGTAGTAGGGATGATCTCAGTAGTTGGTACAATCGGATTAACACTAATTCCTGCACCAGATACAACTTTATTAGAGTATTTACCAATTGTACTAGGGCCGATTTTATTCGGATGTATCGGATTTATACTATATGCTAACGGAACAAAAGGTAAGAAAGACCGAATGAAAAACTAATAAAAAACACCTAAATTATTTAAAAAATAATTTAGGTGTTTTTTTAATTTCTTTAGAAAAGAGACTCTAATTCAGTTACTAATGAACCAACATAGTCTACAGCTTCTTTAATCGGTGCACTCGTCGTTAGATCAACCCCAGCCATTTTTAAAAGTTCAACTGGTTTTTTAGATCCGCCTGTTTTTAAAACATCGATCCAAGCGTCGATAACTGGTTGTCCCTCTGTAGCAACTCTTCGCGAAATAGCAGTAGATGCAGTTAAACCAGCAGAGTAAGTATATGGATAAAGACCCATATAATAGTGTGGCTGGCGCATCCAAGTTAAGCTTGCACCTTCATCGATTTCGACTGAATCTCCCCAGAATTCCTTCAGAACATTGCCTTTAACCTCACAGAATGTTGACGCTGTAAGAGGAGTACCTTTTTCAGCAAGCTCATAAACTCTTCGTTGGAATTCACCTTCAAGTAAATGAGTTACAAAATTATGATAATAAGTACCTAATAATTGAAGGATTACCCAGCGCTTCATTTGTGGATCATTTGTCTGTTTTAGTAAATATTGTCCTAATAACATCTCATTAAATGTTGAAGGGGCTTCAACGAAATACATTGAAGGACGTGTATTGACTACACGTTGGTATTTATTTGCATAGTAAAAATGGCCAGCATGACCAAGCTCATGTGCAAGTACAAATGCATTTCGCATCGTATCCTGCCAGCTTATTAAAATGTATGGATGTACGCCATAAGGACTAGAACAGAAAGCACCTGTTGATTTTCCTACATTATCGCAATAATCAATCCAGCGCTCATCAAAAGCTTTTTCCATGACTGAAATGTAATCAGCTCCCATGACTTCTAATGATTTTAAAATTGTTTCTTTAGCTTCTTCATATGTTGTACTTGGATTGAAATCGGGATCTAAAGGTGCTTTTAAATCGTAGAAATGAAGCGTTTCAAGTCCAAGCTGTTTTTTCTTTAAGTTTGCTAGTTTACGCATATGTGGAGCAAGTTCCTTATAAATAATGTTTAATTGATTATGATACATTTCTAAAGAAACTTTATGATTTTCTAATAGCATGTGAGTTACTGAATCATATTTACGTAATTTACTTAAAGTAACTTCTTTATTTACTTGAGTTGCATAAACAGCAGCATATGTATTTTTGTATTGGTTAAGAGTTTTAGTAAACGATTCATAAGCTTCTTTACGGACTGTATGATTTGGAGAGAATTCATATAAATTTTCAAACATAGCAAACGAATTTTCTAATTCTTTTCCGTTATCATCTTCGAATGTTTCGAATTTTAAATCAGCGGATTTACTTGTTTGGTAAATTCGATATGGGGCAGAAGTGACTTCACCAAGTGCTGCTAAAGCCTCTTCAGTTTCAGGAAGTAATTTATGTTGCTTAGATGCAATAATGTCTTCTAATAATAATTTAAATACTTGAATTTCTTTTTCTTCTTTTATAAACGCTTCTAACATTTCATTATTTAAGTTTAATAGCTCAGACTGTATAAATGTTAAAATTGTATTCGCTTTCGTACTTAAGCTTGAGAACTGTAAACTATCAGATTGGTTTTGTGGATCAGACCCATCTCCAGACTGACGTAAGCTTACATAACTACCGCAACGAATTAATTGAAGCATAATTGATTCATAAGTTAATAATGTCTTTTTTAAACATTCCGCGGATTTTAAAACAGAACCTTTTAATGACGTTGCCTCAACTAAATCATTTTCAATAAGCTCTAAAGCATCTAACCATTCTGCACGAGTTGGGTATAAATCCTCTAATTTCCATGTCATTTCAGTTGGTACTTCAAAACGATTTAATCGCTTTACTAACATTTTTTCCATCAAATTGCCTCCTTTAATAGTAGTTGGTACGAGTTTATTATACTGCATAAAAACAAAATAAGGGTGAAATTGTTCGATAAAATTGAAAATTATAACAATTAAAGTGCACAAGATGACATTATTTTGATAAAATTAATTGAATTTGGTTGAAAATTTTAATATTTGTAAAAATAATTGGAAAGAAATTTTATATGTTAGGAAAGGGGTTTTTTAAGAACTGATGAAAAAATTTAAAATGATTTGTTTTCTAGCCTTGGCAACTGTCGCGCTATCAGCCTGTACAATTAAAAAGCCTCCACAAAATTTGGCAATCCATGCAGATGGTAGCTTTGATACAAAAAGTATCGGAATTAAAGTGGATTCGTCACTTCCAAAAGACGCAAAACTTCATCTCATTTTTCAAGATGATGATTCTATGAGTATAGTCTATAAAACTATTGTTAAAACAGACGATAAGGGTTCTGCATATAAGAAAATTTTATTAGACATAAACAATAAAAACTTAACAGGTTTATTATTTTTTAAGCCTGAAGAACAACCGAAAGCAATCCAAGATAAATTTGGTAAATATGGTGAAAACATTAGATCGAATGCAATTGGTTATTCAGTAGGGAAAAAGAATAACGAAAAGTATATGTATATTAAGCAATATGGAACGTTCTTGAAATTTGGCAAGTTGAGAAATTCAGGAAATATTATTTATTACAAAGAAAAGATAAAGCCTGTAAAGGAGGGGAAATAATGATACAAACAAGTAGAATTATTTCTAAATACCTTCTTCAATTTTGTTTAACGATATTTGGAATCGGTTTAATTACCGCCACTTCTTTTACTTTATTGTTACCAAAAGGAGAGCGCTTAGTGGAGTTTTGGAACCAACTACAAATCTTTTTTTGGAGCTTTTTTTATTTCAGTCATTTAGAAGTATACTTAAAAGATTTTCAATACGTTCCTTTTTCTTCCGTATTTTTAGAACCTTATATGTATTCATTTACAATCCTTTTTTTTGCGTTTTTAATTTCCATCATCGCAGCTTTAATTTTATCTTATGCTGTTAATATTGGACCAAAATCAGTTAGAAAAATAATAAATAGTGTACTATTTTTCATGCAATCAATACCAGATGTTATCATGATTTGTGGATTACAAATTTTCTTTCTATGGATCTTTAATAAAACAGGGGTTAAAATTGTAGACCCAGTAAACGGTTTTGAATCAAAAGCCTATGTATTACCGATTTTTCTTGTATCAATCATTCCAACAATCCAACTATTCCAAATGTTATGTCTGGCAATTCAAGAAGAAAAAATTAAAGACTACGTAGAATATGCAAAAGCGAAGGGGCTCTCAAATTCTTGGATCATGATTCGTCATATTTTACGAAATGTAACGATTACATTATTAAGTAATAGCAAGTTAATATTTTGGTTAATGATTTCGAATTTATTAATAGTAGAAAAATTCTTTAATATGCAAGGTTATTTTACATTTTTATTTAATAATACTGGTTCACCTGAAATCTTTTTTATGGCGCTAGTTTTACTATTTATCCCTTTCTTTCTATTAGAAATTATCTTTAAACAAATTGTTCTTAAAATGAAAGGGGGAGAAGCAATATGAAGATAAAGAAGTATTTACCTATATTAATAGGAAGCTTTATCATATTAGGTTTAATTATCTTTAGTTTTATTTATACGTACTTTATAAAAGATACATTAAAGCCACCCCCTTCACTGTTATACAATGCTAAAGGAAGATTAATCGACACAACTGGTTATCCTCCAAGTTTAAAATATATTTTCGGAGTAGACAGATTTGGAAGAGATGTATTTTGGATGGTAATTGATGGTGCTAAATACACATTATCCATTGCAATTATAGTAGGATTAATGAGAGTAGTATTTGGAGGAATATTAGGGGCTTTTTTTGGCTTTGTAAATGGTAAATGGTTAAAAATTATAGAACCAATTATAAACGCTTTCCGTTTTGTTCCTGCAGTCATCATTTTATTTCCATTTTTTGTATTGTTAAATGATGTTTCAGAAGTAACAAAGGAAAAAACAATTGCGATCCAATTATCTTTATTGATTATAATTTCAATACCAGTATTGATGAATTCAATTGGTGAAGAAGTAAGAGACTATTTAAAAAACGATTTTATAACGAGTTCTAAAATAATTGGAGCAAGAAATAGATGGATTAGAAGAAAACATGTCATTCCATATCTTCGAAGTCGTGTTTTATTATTATTTGTCCAACAGACAATTCAAACTTTATTTTTACTAACTCAATTAGCTGTTTTTAAACTATTTATTGGTGGTGTGAAAATTCTTTCCATAGATATTGGAGTCGACCGACCGATGTCAAAAGCAAACGAATGGTCAGCAATGATTGGTGCCAATTATATAGAATTATCGATAGACACATGGGTAATTGTCGGACCAAGTATAGCATTTATCGTCTCAATTTTTGCCTTTAACCTAATTAAATTGGGGATTGAACGATTAATGGAGGACCAGGGACCTACTATTAAAAAGAATCAATCAATTGAAGAAAAATTATTCTATCCTGAAATAGATGATTTTGATTTTGTGAATAAGGAAAAATTAACTGGAGCAACTGATTTAAAAGAGGAAGTACCTCAAAGTGGACAACTTGTAAGTAGATGATTTATCTGTAGTGAGCATTTGTTCTAAATTTAGAGCAAAGGTTTTATTTTTTTTAGCTAAACGGGTTTTTTTGTACTTTTAATGTATATTTTTAATTTCTTATGCAACTAGCCGGCAGTATAGTTGAATAAGGTGAAAAATAAAAAATGATATATTTTTGCAAAATTAGAATCATATCAATTTACCATATAATAATAATTAAGAGTTTACATTTCAGCTCTTCAATAAGAAAAAGATTTTATTTAGGAGGGGGATTTTGAAATTAGGTAGACTTATTGGTATAAGCCTAACAATCCTGTTAGTTGAAATTGAAGGAATTATTAAAGATTAAATTGCATTATCATTTCCAAACCGAAAATGTATTCTATCCTATAATTCTCGGTGTTTTGGCGGGATTAACTATATTTATAATAGAAAAGATAAACCCAACTATTTCTAGCGGATGCGTCAGTTGGACATCATTTTTATTATCACTAATATAAAGCCACTTTTCTGCTATAAATTTGTAAAAATAAAAGAGGCTTTAAAAACAGATTTGAGATCCATAAAATTAATAATTGAGTTGTCGTTTTGTACATACTATTTTTAAAAAAAGTGATTTATTGTAACTAATCAATAAGAAAATGTATTAAAATAAAATAGATTGATTATGAGGGGGCTTATATAATGGGAAACATAGATAATAAAAATCTCGAAAATAGTATTCAATTAGACTTTCAAAAAGAAATGTCTTACGGTGATTATCTCAGTCTTGATCAGATTTTATCAAGCCAGCATCGACTTTCGAACCACCATGATGAAATGCTTTTTATCATCATTCATCAAACAAGTGAGCTTTGGATGAAGCTAATTTTACATGAAATGAATTCGGCGATTGCTTGTATTCGCCGCAATGATTTAGAACCATCAATTAAAATGCTGGCACGTGTTTCCCGCATTCAACAACAGTTAATCCAGTCATGGAGCGTCCTTTCGACGTTGACACCATCTGAATATATGCAATTCCGTGACAAACTGGGCCATTCCTCTGGATTCCAATCCTATCAGAATCGCTTGATTGAATTTGCGCTAGGAAACAAAAATGCACATACGCTGGCTGTTTATCAACATCAGAAGGAGTTACATTCGATGTTGCTAAATGCTCTTCATGACCCGAGTATTTATGATGCTGCCATATCTGCACTTGTGGCGCATGGTTTATCGGTTGATAAAGAAGCTCTTGAACGTGACTGGTCACAAAGCTATGAACCAAATGAGAGTGTTGAAAATGCATGGCTGACAGTCTATCGCAATCCCGAACAATATTGGGATCTATATGAGTTGGCAGAGAAGCTAGTCGATATTGGCAACCAGCAGCAGCTATGGCGCTTTAATCACATGTCGACGGTTGAAAGAATTATCGGCAATAAGATGGGAACAGGCGGATCTTCAGGAGTTAGTTATTTAAAAAGAGTTCTAGATCAACAATTTTTTCCGGAGCTTTTGAGTTTGCGTACAAAGCTTTAGTAAAAAGAGGCTGACTCAGGGGAACTGAAGATGGATCAAAGTAATTAAATATAAATTTTTAATAATACTGGCACCAAATTTATGCTTCTTTCGAATTTAATTACATTGAAAAGAAAGTAATTAAATTTGATGTGAATCTAAAAATTGGAAGGGCATATGTAGAACGTGTAAAGTGTTTATCAAAACAATTTCTAGCAAAAGGTAACTTCCTTAAAGAAGTTGCCTTTTTGAGTTTCTTGTAACGAATTTTAGGTTCGTATAGCAAATAAAGGATTTTTCTTGTTCAATTAACTAATGCTTTAGTTGAATAAAAAAAGAAAACCACCTCTTTTAAATGTGGTTAAAATTCCTCTGAAAGTCCAATTGTTAAGTATCAAATAAACTCCTACCAATCAAGTTTGCAGTAACTGGCTTTTTTGCAATTTCTCGTGACCATATTGATAATTGACCAATGTGGTGGATCTCATGGACGATAACATGCCGCATTACTTCACCGTATCTATGTGCTTCCTGTTTTCCATCATCCAAGATATCAATCATTATGTGATCTTCAAGGCCATCGTTCCAACCGTAGACAAATGGAGCAAGTTCCACGTGACAACTGTTGGAAAAATCCTTTATTTTTTGTAGGCTGGCCACTTCCTCGAACAAAGGGATATTAATCGATTTTTCTAGAATCCCACCACTTATCCAACCATACTCGACTGCCACAATGTGATAGAGCGTTGGATGATGTAACCTACACCACCATTGCGTCTTTTCATCAACTCTTCCACGCTCACAGTTTCACACCAGTCGAACCAGTCATTGCGGACTTGCCAGTTATATTCGAATAGTTTCAACATTGTTGTTACCTCCTATAACGTTAACTTTGTCTATTTCTACTATAATTCGTCATATTAACCTGTTATCCTCCCCGTTAGCTTAACAGGGAGTATTAACACTTAGCGTGATTCTATAATTTTAAAAAGTTATGCAACTAACGGGTGCGATTCTTCAATAACGAAGGATTGTTTTTCTTATGCAACTAACGAAAGAGTTTATTGCACTATATGGCAGTTTAGTTGTACAAAAATATCAAAATTCATGTTATTCTCAAAGGAAATAATTAACGGATTAGGTGATCCCCGTCATGAAAGAACATTTTGAAATTAAAGTTTCAAAACAAAATTGGGTGTGTTCACAGGAAGAAGATTTATGTTCACACGGAGAAATATACTTAAATGTAAATGGAACTATTATTACACAACCTGGTTTAGAGGAAGAATGGGGAATTAGTGAGTCTGCGTTAGCTTTATTAAGAACCTTAAATAAAGATTATATTTGTGACCCCAATAATGAAGAAGGTCTTATCCTTCACGGCTGTGGCACAATTTTAATGAATAGTTGCCCCATTTCAATTCATTGGACAGTACAGCATCTTGGAGACCAAGTATTATTATCGAATTTTGTTAAAGTTATTACAACTAACCCTCTGACTGGAAGTATTTATTACCGAGGGCTACAAGTTACAATAAGCAGTAAAGAATATAAAGAACTTATTGTTTCGTTCGCTATACAAGCCAAGAAACTATTCGAAGATTCTCAAGAAAAACGAATAGATGATGATTTCGATAAGGAAATGTATAAAAGATTTTGGGATGAATTTAACGAATTATTAAAGGTACATTCCAAAAGTAATTAACAAGTTTTTAACGGTTCTTCTTCAACTAACGGGTGCGTTATTTTAAGAGATGAATTACTTTAGCTATTATAAAAGTAGAAGAATAATATAATTAATGAGAAAAGGGGATTATCATTATTTTTAAAAATAAATGTAGTCATGATGAATTATATAGGGTAGAGGCAGATTTTGCTGATCCTATTTGGTGTGCTAAGTGTAATTTGAATTTTGATATCGATGACTTCCAAATCTCTGAAGAGTTATACAGAGATTTAATATCATGGGTACATGATTATCAAAATTCAGTAGATTTGTTTAAAGCACCTTCACTACCAGAGGATAAGAAAGTTAAACATAATGAAAAGGGAGTATTATTGGCAAAAAAAGTTCAAATTGAATTAGGTGTATCTGTAATTTTTAATCCTTTAACATAGAGGTCATTAATAGATTCGTTATACAACTAAGGCACTGCTTTAGTTCAATAGTAAAGTGCATTCTAGAAACAAAGAAGTATTTTTAGGGGGAATATATGAGAATTATAGTAATCATTATTAGTTCAGTATGTATTTTAATTCCTCTAAGATTATTATTTATGGAACTAAAAGAAGCGAAAAAAATAAATGAAAGAATTGGGATGTTATTTGGTTTCTTTTTTGAACCGTTAGAACCATGGGCAATGCTATTCTATGTAGGATTTCTAGGATTTTTGTATGCTTTGATATTTCTTTAAAAATAACTATTTAAAGTTATTTACTTGTTCAACTAAAGCATGCATGAGTTAAAAATAAGCTCCAATTCATGTGGCTTTTTCTTATTCGACTAAATGGCAGATAGTTAAATAAAAGTATGTGTAAGGGAATCCCTCATAGTAATACGAATATAATTAGTTATAGATTTTGATATGGGGGGAGAAACCATGTGGGTAGGTGGCCTTTTATTATTATTATTATTTATAGGGCTTATTTCAATAGTTCAATTAATATTAAATAGAAAATGGGAATTAATATATACAACATACGGATATGAAGATTATTTTAAGATCATTTCTAAATTGAAAGATGAAGGTGTAAAGTTAAGCAGAATTACCAGTTAATGCTCGCAGTGATCGATTTAATGATAATACCCAATACGATATTTATGTTAAAAGGAAATAGCAAAAGTTTTGATAAAATTTCCATATGCAACTAAAGCATTGTATTAATATGCGAAAATCAACATTTTGGTTTAACAGAACCATCTAATAGTTCCTATGGATCAGGTGTAAATTTACACATTTCATTCTTTGAGCGGTTTGCTCAATACAAATTTATTGAAATTATAATTGCTAACTATAAAAAGTTTAGCCGAGAGTTAATGATTTTGAGGAAGTAATGTGTTTGTTGTTGAAGTTAATTAAAAAAAATAGGAATTAACTAAAATAATTTTCTACTAACCTAACCATCTTCCTCAAAAACAAGCTAACTGTTGTTATTTCTTGGAAAAAATAATATAATTATATTAAATAATAATTAAACTTAGATCCTTTGTGAAAGGGTGTTAAACAATGAATTTCACTATTTACTTTGGGAATCATGAAGATAAAGAAGTACATACAATGGATTGTTATGTAGATGTTGAGGAAGAAACTGTTTCTTAAGAAATCGATCAAATAAGCGTAATTTCAAGGATGCGAAAAATTTCGTATC